>NZ_JADBGG010000012.1 GCF_014873765.1 Desulfomicrobium macestii
GCATCTGGCAGGAAAAGGTCGCTGGCTTGAACTAAATCCGACAGACCTGCACCCCGTTAAAAGGGCGACTGTCAGATCAAGTATGAACTACTACATTTAAGCATTGTTCGATTATTTAGACGGAGCTGAAATAATTGGGGATTCCCTATTCCATCCGGTACGCGGAAGATGACGTCGAGTTCCAGAATAAACACAACATAAAGGGGGCGCCAAATATCCTGGTGGACGGTGAAATGATCTTCAGGGGAATGCATACTATTTCCGATCTGAGGGCGTACTTCAAGAAGAATACTTGAACATCTTACCGACAGTGCATGCAACCTCTCGGCGAAAGGTTGCAGCACTGTCAGGACGTTTAAACTGATGTCATGGTTCTTATGTTTAAAATCGTTTAATGTCAGAATTACGTCAGGATTCATGGGAATTATGCCGCTAAGTGGTCTGCTTGCATCGTATTTTTGGCTTGGAAATCAATTTTACTGGATACATCACGTTGGTTTTGCGTTGGTCCTTGGGGGCATTGTGATGGTAAACTGGGCTCACTGGATTCGTAAGGAAGAGGCT
The DNA here is from genome assembly GCF_014873765.1 of Desulfomicrobium macestii. Lineage (NCBI taxonomy): Bacteria > Pseudomonadati > Thermodesulfobacteriota > Desulfovibrionia > Desulfovibrionales > Desulfomicrobiaceae > Desulfomicrobium > Desulfomicrobium macestii. The sequence goes on from NZ_JADBGG010000012.1 coordinate 565, forward strand.
AAGCGCACGCAGCAAGAATATACTCAATTCCACGCTTGCCCTTGCTGATGACACATATGGCCGCCATCAATATCGTCATTACGGAAAAACTGATCAATTAAAATATTCGATAATAATGATATAGTTGCTTGCTTCAAGGCGGAGGTCAACCAATCGGAAGAACGAAAAAGGCCAGAACGGCAAGGGGATAAAAACCATGAACAGCAATTCCGGACAAACCACATCGATCTGGATGGCAACAGGGCAAGAGCCTGAATCAACTCCGCTGAGCGAGAATATGCATGCTGATGTGTGCATTGTTGGCGCCGGGATAGCGGGAATGACGACCGCATACTTACTGTCACGCACGGGCAGGACAGTGATTGTCCTGGATGATGGGCACATTGGGGGAGGGATGACGGAGCGTACGACGGTGCATCTTTGCAATGCGATTGACGATCGCTACTTCGAGATTGAGCATCTTCACGGCGAAAAGGGGGCGATATTGGCGGCCGAGAGTCACACTGCGGCGATCGATTGCATTGAGGCCATTGTCGTTGAAGAAGGAATTGACTGTGAATTCGAACGCCTCGATGGTTACCTCTTTGTCCCGCCGAATGGCTCTAAAGATGTGCTCGAACGTGAACTTAACGCAGCACATCGCGCCGGACTCACGGATATTGACCGCGTCGGGCGGGCACCAATCGATGACTTCGACACCGGTATGTGCTTGTGCTTTCCGAGGCAGGCCCAGTTTCATCCCATGAAGTATCTGGAAGGGCTAAAGCACGCTATTGAGCGCAACGGTGGGCGCATCTTCACTGGGACGCATGCCGGAAAAATTGAAGATGGAGCGCGGATTGAAACAGACAGTGGGTTCGCTGTTACTGCCGATGCGATTGTCATGGCTACCAATACTCCAGTCAATGATATTGTTACAATTCACACCAAGCAGTATTCTTATACAACATATGTTATTGCAGCGAGGATTCCCCGTGGATCTGTTACAAGAGCGCTCTACTGGGATACGGACGATCCGTATCATTATATCAGGGTGCAGAGTGTTTCAGCCCAGGATGGAGACGATTACGATCTTCTGATCGTCGGCGGCGAAGATCACAAATCGGGACAGGCTGACGACGGCGACCAGCGCTACGAAAATCTTGAAGGCTGGGCACGGGAGCGATTCCCGATGATTGAGAATATAGAAATGCGCTGGTCAGGTCAGGTCATGGAGCCTGTTGATGGCCTGGCTTTCATCGGGCGCAACCCCGGAGACCAAAACGTCTACATCATAACGGGTGATTCGGGGATGGGCATGACGCATGGCACCATTGGCGGAATTCTTGTCACGGAATTGATTGTGGGGGACCCGTGCCCTTGGGAGTCGCTTTACGATCCTTCACGAATCACTCTGCGCACTTCTCTTCAATATGCCCGGGAGAATATCAATGTCGCCGTGCAGTATTTCGAGGGCTATTTGAGCGGTGGTGACGTTGACTCGCCCGAAGAGATTGCTCCCGGAGAAGGCGCGATCGTTCGTCGGGGAATTGCGAAGGTTGCTGTCTACCGTGATGAGGAAGGAACCCTGCATGAACGCTCGGCCGTGTGCCCACATCTCGGAGGTATCGTCAGTTGGAACACTTCGGAGAAAACCTGGGATTGTCCGTGTCACGGTTCACAATTCGACAGCTATGGCAGGGTCATTACCGGGCCGGCGAACAGTGACCTTGGGAGTGCGAAGGACGAGTAGGAGATTGAGCGGAAAACACACACGGGCTTTTCAGGAATCGGGAGTTTTGCTGCCGGACGAGGCTCGCGAAGTCACCTTCCCTCACGGGGTGCCTGTTCGCATGATAGAAAGCGAAGAGGCTGCGGAATCAGCCGAACCAGTCCTGAAAAAGCCGGCCGCCGAGCCCGAAAAAGAACAGGCGCGTAAATCCTGGACCCCTGGGGAAAATCTCTTAACTTCATCGTCGTCCGCGGATACCAGTTGAAGGCGCGCGGGAGCCTATCAAAAGGGGGGATCGTGGATCAGGCCGATATCGAAAGGTTATTGCATGAAAACGCTTGAAACTGTGCTTTCGCAGCTGAGTAATCTGTATGAATTCAACAAAAAGTTGAAGTCATGTACATTACAAAGTTTGAGTCGGATCAGAACCGAAAATCATCCTCGCCCGATAATGACGATCCGGCCCCTGCTTCATCCCGGCACGTCACTGTCGAGTAGTCACATGAATCAGATCATTCCCGTCTTTCTGAGCGCCGTGGCCGCGAACACGCCGCCTATCGCGCCGCCCACGGCCTGGATCACGTTGGGCAGGATCTCCGCCACCGCGCCCTGCAGGCCAATGTTGGGCATCAGCGTCTCTCCGATGAAATAGGCTCCGACCATGGCCAGTCCGCCCAGCCCGAGCATGATGTAGCGGGCGGTTCCGGTCCTGCTTGCGGCCACCGCCGCCAGCGCTCCTTCCGCGCCCTTGGCGACAAGCGTCAGGGGCGCGAAGACCGCGAACCCGCCCAGGATGTCGGCCAGGGCCGAACCGATGCCGCAGGCGCCCAGCGCCCAGATCACGCCCTGTCTCGGGTTCATGAAACCAAGGACCAGTCCGCCGAATACCACGGCCACGTCTCCCACGTTGAAATACCCCCGGCTTGGCAGCGGGATGCGCACGAAGAGGGTGGTCAGGCAGGTCAGGGCCACGATGGACAGGGCGGCGATCTTGATGTTTTTCATCTCTCTTTCCTCAGGTATCTGGTGCGGTGGTCAAACAGGGCCTGGGTCTTTTCGGCCTGGTCGTAAATGCTGATGTAGGCGGCCACGATGACCGCGCAGAGCCGCTGGAACCTGCTCCAGCGTCGGCCGTCGAAATGCGGGGTCAGGTCCATGAAAAAGCGGTAACGGTGCAAGAGGGGAGTACATTTTTCCATCACGGCCTTCAAGACGATGGCGTTGCGTCGCCCTCCCGCGCCAAGGGGGAGATGGACGAGGTCGCGAAAGGTGATGGCTTCAAGGCCGATCTTCACCGCCAGGAAGGAGTTGGGAAAGACCACGGCTTTTATGAGTGAATCATGAATCCAGTCATTGCGGCCGAGCAGCTCGGCCCACTGAAAAATCGCGCCGAAAAGGATCAGGGACAGCACGAACGGCAGAATGAACCACACGGCCTGCATGGTTCCCTTAAGGCCATTCCTCCAGACGCTGACAGCCAGGAATGCAAGCAGCAACCCGGCCTGCAAGTCCACCTGCTCATATCCGGCGCCGAAGACGAAAAAGCGGAAATAGGCCCCGAGCAGACCGAAGATGGCGAGCAGTTTCAACGTGGCCATAGCTGTGTGATCCTCAGGTTGACGTCCGTTCCCTGCTGCCTGTCGAAGCGCAGTTCGAAGCCGTGGGAAAATTCGGCGCATCTCTCGCGACGCGGCAGATGTGAGACCTGCACGACCCAGTCGAATCCGGGCAGGTTCAGGGCCTGCATTTGCTCATCGCTGACATATTTATCGAACTCATCGAGAATGATGAGCTCCCGGCACCCGCTGGTCCTGACCCAGGCCACGGCCATGTCCGCCAGGGTTTCGGGGACATCGTGCCCCAGCAGCGCAAGCGTGGTGCGGATGGTGTTTTGCTGCAGATCCATGTCCTGGGCCAGATAGAGCAGGCTGTGCTTCCCGCGCAGGCTTGGGATGAGGACATGCTCCACAAAGGTGCTCTTGCCCGCGCCGTTGTCGCCGCTCAGATACAGGCAACTGTGCCTCGGCAGCGCAAGCGCGCGGTCCAGGATGAAGCTGAGCCCCGCGTGCGGGACGGAATATGTCTGGGCGGCAAGTTCAAGCATGATCGGCCACGGGTTTGGGTCCTTCTTCGGTCAGGAAAAATAGCGAGGCGTCCGGAATAAGGGCGGCGAACCTGTCCAGAAGCAGTTCGCGGTTGCGCGGGGACAGGGTCTCAAGCACACGGACCAGCAGGATGGAGAGCCTTTCTTTTGGGAGCAGGTGCATGAGCAGCAGGCAGCAGATGATGCTCTGCTCGCCGCCCGAATAGGACGAAAGCTTGCGGCCGCGCTCCAGTTGCAAGCCAAAAAGCGCGCACTCCCGGGAGATGTCGGAAAACAGTCCGTCGTCCGCTCCGAGGAGCAGGATTTCATCCTCCAACGTGGTGCCCACGAAGAGATTGTGCGTGTCGATGACGCAATGGTCATGGCCATATTCCGTCAGGATCGCGAAGCTCATGGGCGTTCCTGTGGCCAGGCGGGCCTTGTTTTGCTTGACTGGGGCAGGCGGTGGTGCAAAAGAGTTGTCCCATGATAAAATACAGTATCGAATGCTGGCTCTACAATGATCTGGAAGATAGGTTTCTGTTGCTGCGCTGCCCCGTGACCCATCGCCACGACGAATACTGGCAACCCGTCACCGGGGGCCGTGGCCCTGACGAACCCTGTGTCGAGGCCTGTCTGCGTGAAGTCCTGGAAGAGACGGGCGTCACGCTGAGCGAGGAGCAGCTTGAAGTCGTCATTCCGGAATTTTCTTTTTGCATCCCCGACGCGCGCATCGAGCTGCGCAAGCCCATCTATCTGGCTCGCGTCAGGATCGAGCAGGTGGTCCTCTCCGCGGAACATATCGGTTATTACTGGTTTGACGCCCGGGATGTCGATTCCCAGCTGCACTGGGATTCCAACCGGGAATCGTTTCGTCAGGTTTTGGCCCACACCCGTTCCTAATCGACCTTCGCTTTGGACAGGGCTTCCAGATAGGTTACGATCTCAGGCGCATCCCACTGGGCCATGCCCGTATGTCCGAAGACCACCCGGCCTGTGCGGTCGAAGATATATGTCGTCGGCAATCCTTCAGGATCCAGCTCCGGCGGCACGGACGAGGTGAAGACGTAGAGGGGCATGGTCAGGGATTTTGCCAGCGGGTCCCGGCGCACTTCCTCCAGGGTTTCCTTGCTGATGCAGAGCACTTGAACCCTGTCGTCGTCCTGAAATTTCTTCCACAGATTCTCCAGAAAAGGCATCTCCGCCCGGCACGGCGGGCACCAGGTGGCCCACAGATTGATGACCACGACCTTGTCGCGCAAGTCTTCGAGGGCAAAGCTTTTTCCCTCAAGATCGGTAAAAGTTCCGCGCAGGTCGCCCAGGAGTGTCATGCGCGGCAGGGCTGGGGCCTCCTCGGCCGAGTTGACGCCGCTCACCAGCAGCAGGGCCGCTCCGGCCTCCAGAAGCAACAACAGCAGGACCGAGCACAAAAATCCGGCAATGGGTTTGCTTGCGATGCTATTCATGCGTCTCCGGGGTCAGCCAAGACCACGGCTTGATTTCAGGATCTGGATTTCGGCGTCGGTCAGTGCGCGCCATTTTCCGGGTTCAAGGCTCCCCAGGTGCAACGGTCCGAGTTCGACGCGGCGCAGGCGCAGGATGGTCAGCCCCAGATCGCGGCACATGCGGCGGATCTGGCGGTTTACTCCCTGGCGCAGGGTCATGCGCATGAGCGTTGCCCCATTGGCGTCGGGGGCCGTATCGACCTCCACCGGAGCCAGCCGTTCCCCTTCCTGCAGACGCATGCCCTGGCGCATGATGTTCAGGGATTTTTCCGTCACCGCCTCGCGCACCAGGACCTCGTATTTCTTGGCGTGCTCGTAGCTGGGGTGTGTCAGGCGCAGGGTCACCTCACCGTCATTGGTCAGGAGCAGCAGGCCCTCGGACATGTAATCGAGCCGTCCCACGGGAAAGAGCCGCTGCGTGCGCAGCTCTTCAGGCAGCAGATCGACGACGGTCTTGCGGCCCTGGGGATCGTTGACCGTGGTCACGGTGTGCACGGGCTTGTGCAGCATGATGTAGGAACAGGAAGCGTCCTGCTTGGCCATGACCACGGCTCCGTCAAGGAGCACCGTGTCCTGGCCGGGTACGACCCTGGTTCCGGGTTCGCGCTGGATGAGTCCGTTCACGCAGACTCGTCCACTCTGGATCAGGGCGTCGGCTCCACGGCGGGAGGCCAAGCCGGCATCGGCAATATATTTGTTCAAACGAACGGGGCTGTTTTCTGGCATGGGCGAACAAATAGGAAGATCGTGAGCACAGGGCAAGCAAAAAGGCGCGTCGGCACTAAAAACCAGGGGCTCCATGCGGAGCCCGCGTCTTCGGTGTGTCAGGGAACAGCCATGAATCTGGCCAAGGGAGCCATGCGGGCCTTGTGCAGGGCAAGAGTTTTCCCATCGCAGGCGAAATTGTCCGTCATGGCCAGCATCTCGAAAAACTCCTGCTCCATATCCATGTCCGGACAGGCCATCATGGTGCTGGCCAGGTTCGTGAAACGGATACGGTTGCCGGCCTTCAGTTCATAGGGGCCGCTGATGCTGTTGCAGCCGCCGAAACCCGAGATGCGTCCCTCCTTGGAATGAAGGTGGATGAACGGAACACGTTCATTCTCCGTCACGGGCTTCCCAAAGAGTTCCACCAATCTCCAGCGGGTATCGAGAATGCATTTTCCCGTCAGGTCCAAAGCCGTGGCGGCCTGCTTGCGCAGCTGGTAGTTTTCGGCCAGGTCGCCGGTGATGACTCCGCCGGTCATGTCGAGATGGAACAGGACGTTTTCGCCGACCTTGTAGGCGGGGGACTTGTCGTCGTCCAGAATGATGGCAGCTCCGTCGGGGCTCCAGGAAAAAACGCCCTTTTGTTCAAAGGTCCCGTCCTTTTTGTCCTCGTAACGGGTCACGAGTACATAGGTCTGGTCCGGGTTCAGGGTCATGGTGGTGTGGATGCCGGGGCAATCGGCGCAGGGCAGGGTGCCAACGTAAATTCCGGCCCAATCAAGTGAATCGCGGCTGGAATGCTCTCCGCGCGCATGCATGCAACCGAGCAGCGCCGTGCAGGCGAAAATTGCCAACAGGATCATTTTTTTCATTGTATTTTCCTATAGTTTTGGCTGCAATGCGGCTGCAATGCCTTCCTCTTCCTGCCTGTCCGGGCCGCGCGTGATGCACAGGTCATGGATCAGGCCGTTCGAAACGGAGTAGATCCAGCCGTGCAGATAGAGGTTGCGGCCACGCTGCCACGCCTTGCGCACGATGCTGTTCAGGGCCAGGTTGCGGATCTGCAGCTTGACGTTGAGTTCGCACATGTCGTCGAGGTTCGGCCGACCCTTGCGTTCCATCAGGTCATGCACGTTCTCCAGCCAATGGGCCAAAAGGCCCGGGGTCTGGTCTTTCATGACCGCCTCGATGCCGCCGCAGCCGTAATGGCCGCAGACGATGATGTGCTTCACCTTGAGCACGTCGATGGCGTATTGCAGGACGCACATCAGGTTTATGTCGGTATTTATGACCTGGTTGGAGATGTTGCGGTGCACGAAGACCTCGCCGGGCATGACCCCGATGAGCTGGTCGGCGGGCACCCGGCTGTCGGAACAGCCTATCCACAGAAATTTGGGCCTGTGCTGGTTCTCCAGCTTGCGGAAGAAGCCGGGAATGTTCTTTTCGACATTCTGGGCCCATATCTTGTTGTTATCAAGCAGTTTGCTGATTTCTTTCATTTTCGTCCTGTCATGAGGGTTTGGGTGTCACATGTAACTACCCATTTAGGACCCGAGGCGCAACGCTTCGTGTCGGGGGTGAAACATGAGGCCGTGCGGGTGGACCGGATGGTCCGGATGGTGTAGACAAAAAACAGGATCAATTTTCGGAGAAGTCCGGCTCCCGCGCCGGCACACCCTGCCTGCCCCGTTCCGGGGTCGGCGGTCCCGCCACTCCCCGCGCCGTTCCATCAAGCTCCCGCTCCACCGGAACAGGCGTGGTTTGTTTGTTTCCGACATACCTGCGAGGTGGACATGATCATGAACAGCTCTCGATGGTGCGCTGACGTTTTTCGGGAGGACCACCGACGAGTCCTCGCTTCCGTGCAGAACGCCGCCGATCTGGATGCCGCGCGCAAGGCTTTTTACCACTACGTGACCGAGCGTCAGTACGAGATTCATTTCGACGAGCCGGAACACTCCTGCTTCGAGATGGCCGTGGCCCGCGATTGTGCCCGGGTCCTGCGTTCCGTTCTGGCCGGGAGTTCCGATGCCCGGGTCGGCTTCAGCGTGACCCAGGCCCTCTGGGACCTCTCGCGGGGGATCGCGCGCCCGGATCTGTCCCGGGCCTTCTTCGCCGAATTCTCCCACCTGCTGCACGGGTTGAACGGGACTCCCGAAGGTATCGGGCTCGACGCTTCGGCCTTGGGCGACATCAGCGGCCGCGAGGCGGCTCTGATCAGGTCCCGGGAGCTCGATCGAATATGGGAGGGCATCGAGGCGGCCATGGCGCGCTACCAGAGCGGATTGGAGCCCGAGGCCATGAAACGTCGGGACCAGCGACGCAGGCGGGTCCAGGAGGCCTTGGGCGCCACCGATCAGCAGTGGGGGGACTGGCGCTGGCAGGTTCGCGCCATCATCGAGGATTCCGAACGCCTGGCGGCGGCAGTGACCCTGCGGGAACACGAGCGCGCGGCCGTTGAGCGGGCGGTGGGCTCCGGACAGCCCTTCGGCATCACGCCCTATTACGCCTCCCTCATGGACGATGATCCCGAATCCGGACGCGATCGGGCCGTGCGCGCCCAAGTCATCCCTCCCGTTTCCTATGTGGACTGCATGGCCTTTCACGGTGACAGGCGCGCCGAGGCCTTCGATTTCATGCGCGAGGCCGACACCTCCCCCGTGGATCTCGTCACGCGCCGCTATCCGGCCATAGCCATACTGAAGCCCTTCAACACCTGTCCACAGATCTGCGTGTACTGCCAGCGCAACTGGGAGATCGAACGGGCCATGGCTCCCGGTGCCATGGCCTCCAGGGCGGATCTGGAAAAGGCCCTGGGCTGGATCAGGGAGCATCCGGCCATCAAGGAAGTACTGGTCACGGGCGGAGATCCCCTGGCCATGGGCGACGGTCCCCTGGAGCGTATCATGAGGGGGGTCGCCGACATCCCGCATGTGGAGCTCATCCGTATCGGCACGCGTACGCCCGTGACCCTGCCCATGCGCATCACTTCCGCTCTGGCCCGTATGCTCGGCTCCTTCCGCGAGCCCGGTGTGCGCGAGGTCTGCCTGGTGACCCATGTGGAGCACGTCTCCGAGGTCACGCCCGAGTTCGTGGCGGCCGTGGATCGCCTCAGGCGAAGGGGACTGAGCGTCTACAACCAGCTCGTCTTCACGTTTTACGTCTCCAGGCGCTTCGAATCCGCGGCCCTGCGGCGACTGCTGCGCAAATGCGGGGTGGAGCCCTATTACACCTTCGCGCCCAAGGCCAAGGAGGAGATGGACGAATACCGCGTGCCCATCGCGCGCATCATGCAGGAACAGCAGGAGGAGGCACGGCTCTTGCCCGGCATGCGTCGCACCGACGCGCCCGTGTACAACGTGCCGGGTCTGGGCAAGAACCATCTGCGCGCGGCCCAGAACCGCGACGTGGTTTCCATTCTCCCGGACGGCTCGCGGGTCTACGAGTTCCACCCCTGGGAGAAGAACATCGTCGAACGCGACTCCTACATCGGGCAAGACGTGCCGATTCTTACATATCTGGAGCGTCTGGCTGCCATCGGTGAGGATCCGGCGGAGTATTCGAGCATCTGGTATTATTACTAGGCCGAAAAAAGCCTCCCCTGGAAAGAGGAGGCTTCATGTGCCTGCGGGAGGCCGTGCCGATGATGGGCCGTGGTGTGAAGTCAGAAAGGCATGGATTCCCGCCTTCGCGGGAATGACGCTGATGCGGGGCGCTCCGCCTGTGCATCATCCCGCGAAACAGGGTCCATCAGGATCAGCGGGGCCCCTGCCTTTTGTGAGACCTTGGAACGGCTGTTCACGTTTCGCACGTTGAACGCGAAACAACGATGTCATCCCCGCGAAGGCGGGGATCCATGCCTTTCAACCGCGCCTTCTCTTCGGCAGGATGCCTTTTAGCCCATCCGCATCAATCCGCCAGGACGAACTTGCCGTCCCTGACCTGGACCATGACCATGGAGTCCACGTCCAGGCCGTTGTGATCCTCGGGGGTCAGGTTGTAGATGCCCGAGATGCCGACATAATTCTGAGTGCTCTCGATGGCTGCGCGCAGGGCTTCGGGTTCGGTGCCGGCCTTTTCGATGCCCTTGGCGATGAGCATGATGGCGTCCCAAGCGTAGCCCGAGTGGGTGTTGATGGGGAACTGTTTGTCGTAGCCCTTCTCAATGTACAGCTTCACGAATTCCTGGATACCGGCCTTCTGCGGATCCGTGTCCGGCAGCTCGTCCACGACCATGAGCTTGGTGGCGGGCATGCGGTTGCCTTCGCTCGCGGGCCCGGCCAGCTCGATGTACTTGGGATCGGGCAGGCCGTGGCACTGGAAGAGGGGCAGGTCGATGCCAAGCTGAGCCACGTTCTTGGCGCTGATGGCGCCGGCCGGGCCGGTGGTCCAGACCACGAGGGCCAGGGGGCCTGCGTTCTTGGCCTTGGTCAGCTGGGCAGTCATGTCGGTGTCGCGGGCGCCGAAGGATTCCTTGATGAGGATCTCGATGCCGAATTCCGGGGCAAGCTGCTCCATCCAGCGCATGCCGTCCTTTCCGAAGCCGTCGTCAGCCGAGAGCAGGGCGATCTTGGTCAGACCCTTGTCTTTGAGATAGGTGAAGAGGCGCTCAACCGCGATCTTGGAACGCTGGGGCGATTTGAAGACCCAGTCGAAGGGGCCGAACTTGCCGCCCATGATGACCGGATCACCACCGACGGTCATGACGATGGGGATCTTGGCGGAGTGGATGATTTTCTTCACGTTCATGCCCGTGTCGGTCAGGGTCGGTCCGACCAGAGCCACGACCTTGTCCTTGTAGATGAACTTGGTGGCGATATTGGCGGATTTGGCCGGATCTCCCTCGGTGTCGGCGATGATCAGCTCGATCTGCTTGCCGCCGACCCCGCCCTCGGCGTTGATCTTGTCGACCAGCATCTCGGCGACCAGCTTGCTGGGTGTGCCTATGAACGACGCCCGACCCGACAGGTCGAAAAAAGCGCCCAGCTTGATGGTGTCCTCGGCCAGGGCCGGGGAAGCCAGCAGCATGAGACAGCTCAGAAAACCGAAAATCTTGCGCATGTCATTTTCTCCTCTTCAGATTGATTGATGCCGTGATGGCCCGGTCTTGGCTGACTGTTGAAATATTCAAAATCCGCAGGCCGCTGTTTTTTGAGCGACCTGCTGAAATCAAACGATCTCGTCCTGAATCCGGCTGTCGAAAACCCGTTGGCTCTTGCGTTCCGAGCGGGGCAGGCTGCCGTAGTCCACCAGCTCCAGGTCCACCGTGACCATGAGCTGTTTCTTTATCTGATGTCCAGCCTCATGCGCCAGTTCCGGTCCGCGGCCCGCGGGGACGCCCTCGGCGCGCTCGATCACAAGGCGCAGACTGTCGCGGCCCCCGTCGTCTCGGGTCAGGTGGATCTGGTATTCGGAACCAAGGCCGGGCACCCCCGAAAGGATTGTGTCGATGGAGCTGGGGTAGATGTTCACGCCCCTGAACTTGATGGTGTCGTCGGAGCGGCCCTTGATGCGCGAATGCCGTGGCATGATGCTGCCGCAGGTGCACGGCTCGGGGATGATGCGCGTGATGTCGCGGGTGCGGTAGCGGATGAGCGGCGCGCCCTCCTTGCACAGGGTGGTGATGACCATCTCGCCCCATTCGCCGTCGGGCAGGGGCCTTAGCGTTTCAGGGTCGAGGATCTCCATCAGGTAGTAGTCGCTCCAGTAATGGATGCAGTCGTGATCGGAGCATTCGATGCCCGCGCCCGGCCCGTAGAGCTCGGTCAGGCCGGTGATGTCGAAAAGCTCGGCCCCGCCGAAGAGTTCGGAGATCTTCTTGCGCATGGAGCGGCTGGAGCGCTCGGAGCCGTAGATGATCTTCCTGACCGCGATCCTGTCCGCGATGCCGCGCTTGTGGATCTCCTCGGCCATGAGCAGCGCCATGGATGCCGTGGAGCAGAAGACCGTGGACTGAAAGTCGAGCAGGAACTGGATGTGCATGTCGATGTTGCCGGGCCCTACCGGCACGGCCATGGCACCGACCTTCTCGCAGCCGAGTTGAAAGCCCATGCCCGCCGTCCAGACTCCGTAGCCTACGGCGATCTGGACCCGGTCCAGGGTATTGACTCCCGCGCTCTGGTAGCAGCGGGCGAACATGTCGGTCCAGTCGTCCAGATCCTTTTGCGTGTAGCAGAGTACCTTGCGCTTGCCCGTGGTCCCGGAACTGGCATGCACGCGCACAAGCTGCTCGAAGGGCACGCTTTTGAGCGGGAAGGGATAGCCGTCGCGCAGATCGTCGGTGGTCGTGAAGGGCAGGCGCTGCAGGTCGTCGAGGCTCTGGATCGAATCGGGCGTGATCCCGGCCGCCTCAAGCTTGGCGCGGTAGGCCGGAGAGCCTTCGAAGGCATGGCGCACCGTCCATTTGAGGCCCTTGAGCTGATGGGCCTTGAGTTCGTCCGTAGAGTTGAAGGAGGGCATGAAGTTTTTGTGCATGGGAGGTTTCTCCAGACGGATATTGGTCAGCCCGGCCGCACCCAGGCGGCTGGCGGAAGGGTTGTCGTGACTGGCCGCGCCCAGGAAGGCGGCGCGCAGGGACGGGTCCAGGAGCAGGTCGCGACTCTTGCCCTGCTCGACAATGCTGCCCCCGGCCAGAAGATAGGCCGTGTCGGAGGCGGACAGGGCGCGGGCGGCGTTCTGTTCGACAATGAAGATGGTCGTGCCCGCGCGGGCCAGCTGGTGGATGATGGAAAAAATTTCGTCGGTGATGAGCGGGGCCAGGCCCAGACTCGGCTCGTCCAGAAGCAGCAGGCGCGGCGCGGCCATCAGCGCCCGGCCCATGGCCAGCATCTGCTGTTCGCCGCCGGACAGGGTTCCAGCAAGCTGTTGCCGCCGCTCCTTGAGCTTTGGAAAACGGGCGAAAATCTCTTCCATACGCCTGGTTTCCTCGGCCCTGGCCAGATTCAGGGGGATGGCTCCGAGTTGCAGGTTTTCAAGCACCGAGAGCTGGGCGAACACTTCGCGCCCTTCGGGGGACAGGGCCAGACCGTGGCGGACCATGCGCGCCGGGCTTGAGCCGGTCACGGTCTTGCCGTCGAGGAGGATCTCTCCGCCCGTGGGCCTCACCAGACCCATCACGCATTTGAGCAGGGTGCTCTTGCCCGCTCCGTTGGCCCCGACCAGGGCCACGGTCTGACCGGCCGCGACCTCCATGTCGATGCCAAACAGGGCCTGGGCCGCGCCGTAGTGCGCCGTCAGATTCTTTATGGTCAGCATCAGGCCGTGGCCTCCATTCTTCCAAGATAGGCTTCAAGCACCAGCGGATTGCGGCGGACTTCGTCGGCCGTGCCCGTGGCGATGCAGCATCCGCTGTCCAGGACCACCACCAGATCGGCTATGTTCATGACCAGATCCATGTCGTGTTCGACCAGTAAAATGGTGTGGCCCGCGCGGCGCAGGTTTCGAAGCTGCTCGCCCACGGCAGCGGTTTCCTCGGCGTTGAGCCCGGCCACGGGCTCGTCCAGGAGCAGCAGCTTAGGCCTGCCTACAATGGCCCGGGCCAGTTCGACCCGCTTCTTGTCGCCGTAGGCAAGCACTCCGGCAGGCCAGCCGGCCTTGTCGGCCAGTCCGAACTGGTCCATCGCCTCAAGGGCCCTGAGCCGCAGCCGACGCTCGCGGTGTCGCAGATAGGGCAGGCGCAGCATGGCCATGAACATGGACTCACCCCCTTCTCGGGTCAGGCCGGTCAGCACGTTGTCCAGCACCGAAAGACGCGGAAAAAGACGCAGGTTCTGGAAGGTGCGATGAATGCCCAGGCGCGTGATGCGGTGCGCCGGAAGCCCCGCGATTTCCTGATCCATGAAGCGGATGGACCCGCTCGTGGGGGAGAGCACGCCGGTCATGCAGTTGATGAGCGTGCTCTTGCCCGCGCCGTTGGGACCGATGAGCGCGGTCAGCTGTCCGGCGGGCACGCTCATGCACACGTCCTGCAGGGCGGGCAGCCCTCCGAAAAATTTGTTCAAACCGTCAAGCCGCAGCATGGTCGCGCCTCCACAGGGCCATCCGCACCCGGATCATGTCAGTCAGGCCCGTGATCAGGCCCTGGGGCAAAAACATGAGCACCAGCACGAGAATGCCGCCGTGCACGAAGTCCTTGTAGGTGTCGAAGATCTCCATCCATTCCGGCAGCAAGGTCAAAAAGGCCGCGCCGAAAACCGAACCCCAAATGGAGCCCATCCCGCCGACTACGACCATGATGACCATGTCCGTGGAGGTGAAGATGCCGAAGGTGTCCGGGCTCACGTAGGAATAGCAGTGCGCGAAGAGGCTTCCGGCCAGGGATGCGAGCACGGCCGAGAGCACAAAGACCTTGACCTTGGCGGAGCGGGTGTCGACGCCCAGGCTGGCCGCCGCCGTCTCGTCTCCGGCCAGGGCGGCCAGGCCCCGCCCCACGCCGCTGCGCACCAGATTGAGGCACAGCAGCAGGCAGACCATGGTGAAGCCCCACAGCAGATAGTGCAGGCTGACCGGGTCATCGAAGACCACGTCGGCCACGGACAGGCTGGGGATGCCGGCGAATCCGCTGGGTCCGCCGGTGACCTCGTCCCACTGCAACAGGACGGTGTGCACGACGTAGTTCAGTCCGAGGGTGGCCATGGCCAGATAGTGGCCGGAGAGGCGCAGGACAGGGATGCCCACGGCCAGGGCGACAAGGCCCACCAGCGCCGCGACCAGAAACATGGACGGCCAGGGGGGCAGGCCGAAGGTGACGGTGGCGATGGCCGAACCGTAGGCGCCAAGACCGAAGAACGCGGCATGCCCAAGGGAGATCTGTCCGGCATAGCCGATGAACAGGTTCAGGCCCAGCACGATGATGGCGTTGATGGCGATGAGATTGGTCAGGCCCAGGGTGTAGGGGTTGTCCTCGATGTAGGGGAAGAGGATCAGAGCCGCGGCCATGAGGGTTGCGAATAGGCCTGTCCGGTGCAGGGAGAGGAAGTAGAGAAGGTTTTGTCTGCCGGTCATGAGCGTCCTTGAAGAATGGTGTCGTCTGGGCCGGGAAAGTATAATCGATTTGGCCGGGGGTAAAGTCCGAAGTATAGAGCTGATGGTGAGCGGCTTGCCGGGATGGGTTTTCCGGCGGCCGAAACTCCCTCGCGGGCCTCGTAACGTTCAACCGTTGCGTGCAGGGCCTGAAATTGGTGCAGTTCGCTCGGCAACGGTTCAACGAACGATGCCTGGCTCGGTCAGACAGTCGGCCACCGGAAAACCCATCCCGGCAAGCCTTGGACATGCGCCACGAATTGGAAAAAAAACTATTTCCCCAAAAAACCCTTGGGGCGGACGAAGAGGACCAGGAGCAGGACCACGAAGGCGACGACATCCTTGTAGGCGCTGGAAAGATAGCCCGCCGAGAGGGATTCCAGCAGTCCAAGGCCCAGGCCGCCGAGGATGGCTCCGGGGAAGGAGCCGAAGCCGCCGAGAATGGCGGCGGCGAAGCCCTTGAGGCCCAGCAGCACCCCCACGTCGTAATTGAGGGTGGTTATGGGCGTGACCAGCACTCCGGCCAGGCCGCCCAGGGCCCCGGCGATGGCGTAGCTGGTCAGGCGGATGCGGCCCGAGGCTATGCCGACCACGGCCGCGGCCGTAGGATTGGAGGCCACGGCGCGCATGCACAGGCCCAACGACGTCTTGTGGAAGAACCACGTCAGAATGGCGATGGCCACGACGGTCAGGCCCAGAATCCACAAGGCCTGCGGCAGCACGCTCGCGCCCAGGATCTGGACCGGGACGTCCGGGGTCAGCGGGGGGAGCGCCATGCGGTTCTTGCCCCATACGATCTTTATGATGCCGCGCAGGATGATGGACAGACCCACGGTCAAAAAGATGAGCACCAGATGGTTGTCCGATCTGGCCGGACGCAATCCCACCCGTTCGACGACCATCGCCACAAGGGCCACCAGACAGACTGCCAGGACGAGCGCCGGGACGGTCGGCAGGCCGAGGGCGAAGAGCGCCGAGAACATGAACATTCCGCCCAGGGTGACGAAATCGACCTGGATGAAGTTGACGATGCCCATGGTGTTGCTGACCACGCAGAAGCCCAGCGCAATGAGCGCATAGATGGCTCCGCCCGTCAGGCCGCTGAAAATATACTGCAGGAGATCCGTGTACAAAATTGTTTCCAACTGCTTGAAATGTGAAGGTGAGGCAACGTAGTCGAGAAGCAGCCGAATTTCAAGGATCATCGCCTGCCTGAAACTGCGCAACTTCGCCGGGTTCCACAGGTCCGAATCGACTTGCCGGGCCTGATCCGGAAATTGGCGACACGAGAGTCATGGTTCCGAGACGATGCAGGGCGATGATAATGCGCATTTTTTTTGTCCTACATATAATGTATGACACTGCCGTGGATGAATTTTTGGGTTATCAAAAGTTGCTATTGAGGTTTTTCTGAGAGCAACGCTAATTTGTCCTGAAGAAATGGCCCTGAAAAAAGTTCTCTAGGATAAATGTTTTGACTTCCCGAGCATCCTGGGAAAAAATGTCATACATAAAATGCTTGCCCGCAAAAAGTCGGCTACTATAAAATAGTCATAGGCGTTTTTCGGTTTTAAATCATGCTGTTCGTCTGTTTGACATCGTTATTCAAGACGTCACTGCAAAAAGTCGTCATTCCCTTGAACAAAGGGAGCCAAGTCTTTTTAACTCTTTGAAAAGAATGGATTTTCCTCTTTGAGGCGAATGGCACTCAGGTTCTCGTGTGACTTTTGCAGTGTCGTCATTCGAGCTTGGAGTCGAGGGGTAGGACAAGAAAGCGGCCATCAGTGATTTCTATCTGGGGTTCTTGTCGCAGGTTCATTTTTTTACAGCGAGGCGTGTTTGGAACCATTCTCTGTTTTTTGCCGAAAAACTTCTAATATTTGGAGCCCATGATGGTGATGTCGCAGCTTTGCGGAGCCTTCCATGGCTCTTGATCCGACTTCTCGCCAAGTCTCGCAGCTCCACGGCTTGCAGGATGTGGACGATCTTCTGGTGAGCGCCCCCATCGGTGTGTTCTCGTCCACCCCGGAGGGCCGCTACCTCTTCGTAAATCCGGCCTGGGCCAGGATGTTTGGTTACGAATCGCCCGAGGATGTCCTGGCCTCGATTACCGACATCGCGTCGCAGCTTTACGTCGACCCGGCCGAAAGGGAGGAGTTCAAGCGCCTGCTTGAGCTTCATGGCGAAGTCGTCAACTTCGAAAGCAGGTTCAGGCGCCGGGACGGTTCCCTTGTCTGGGCATCCAGAACCGCCAGGACCGTGCGCAACGCCCAGGGCCAGGTCTCCCATTATCAGGGATTCACGACGGACATCACAGCACGCAAGCAATCAGAAGCGGCCCTGCAAAAACAAAAGGTAATGCTGGAGCATCTGTTCGAGAGTTCTCCGGAGGCCATCGCCATTGTCGATAACGAAGGCAGCGTTCTGCAGATCAACAAATCCTTCGTCAATCTGTACGGTTACGCTTGGGAAGAGGCTCAGGGCAGGCAGATAAACGATCTGATTTGCCGGGGGAGCCATCATGACGAAGCGGGAAAATATTCGGATCGTGTTTTCAAAAAAGGCGAAATCATCGAGACGGAAACGGTACGCTGCAAAAAAGACGGCACCCCCCTCGATGTAGTCCTCATAGGCTATCCCATTCTCTTCGATGATAACATCATCGGCGCCTACGCCATTTACCGCGACATCACGGATCGGAAACGCACCGAGGAGTCGCTCCTTGAGAGCGAGGCGCGCTTCAAAGCCCTGCACAATGCCTCTTTCGGAGGTATTACAATCCACGACAAGGGCATCATTCTCGATTGCAATCAGGGTTTGTCAGACATCACCGGCTACCGCGTGGACGAACTGATCGGCATGGACGGTCTCAATCTTATCGCCGAAAGGTCACGGGCGCTGGTCATGGCGAACATCCTGACCGGTTATGAAGAGCCGTACGACGCATACGGCGTGCGTAAAAACGGCGAGGAATATCCGTTACGCCTTGAGGCCAGAAACATCCCCTACAAGGGAAAATCGGTCCGCAGCGTCGAGTTCAGGGACGATACGGCCCGCAAACAGGCCGAGATGGAACTGATCAGGGCCAAGGATGCCGCCGAAACCGCGAACAAGGCCAAGAGCGAATTTCTGGCCAACATGAGCCACGAGATCCGCACTCCGCTCAACGGCATCATGGGACTCATGCAGCTTTTGCAGACCACGCGCCTGGACGACGAGCAGCGCGAGTTCGTTTCCATGGCTATCAGATCCTCGGACCGCCTGGCACGACTGCTGACCGATCTGCTCGACATCTCCAAGATCGAGGCGGGCAAGATGGAGGTCGTCGAGGAGGATTTCAGCCTGCGCGAGCTGTGTGATTCCGTGACCGAACTTTTTGCCGTCAACGCCGCCGAGAAAAATGTTTCGCTTGAGTATGTCATCGATCCCGCGCTGCCGCCGGTATTGGTCGGCGGCGTGGCCAGACTGCGCCAGATTCTTTTCAATCTGGTCGGCAACTCTCTGAAGTTCACCGATCAGGGCAAGGTCCGATTGGAGATGGTCCCGCTTGCTTCCTTACGTGATGACGAGCAGCGGCTTCTTTTTTCCGTTTTCGATACGGGAATCGGCATCCCGGAGGACAAGCTCGAATACCTGTTCAGGCCTTTTGCCCAGGTCGAAGGCTCCTACACCCGCAAGTATCAGGGCGCGGGGTTGGGGCTGGCCATCGTGCGCAGGCTGGTCGAGCTCATGCGTGGGCACATATACCTTGAAAGCGTTCTCGGCGAGGGCACCGAGGTGCATGTGGTCCTGCCGTTTAGACCCATGAACAGAGGCGCCTGCGCAAAGGTGCGCGTTGAACCGCCCGTAAAAGTCTGCACGGGTTTGCACGTCCTGCTGGTGGAAGACGATTTGTCCAATCAGATCACCACCCGCAAATTGCTGGAAAAGTCAGGACATGCGGTGACCCTGGCCGAAAATGGCAGCCAGGCTCTGGAACGCCTGCGCGAGGGGGACTTCGACATTGTCTTCATGGACATCCAGATGCCCGTCATGGGCGGCCTTGAAGCCACCCGGGCCATTCGCGGTGAGCCCGAACTGGCCTTGCGCAAGGACATTCCCATCATCGCCCTGACCGCCTACGCCATGGCCGGTGACAGGGAGAAGTTTCTTGATTCGGGCATGGACGATTATCTCTGCAAACCGTTCAGCCGCGAGAATCTGGATGGGATGATCGACAAGCATGCTCGCATGGGCGCGTTGCGTTCCTTGGAAAATCTTTAGCACTACCGTTTATCCGGCTTCCTTGAAGCCCATCGTATAATCTTTTGCACGAGGTCACTTGATGCCCAGAAAATATTCCCCCAAGCCGAAAATGCCCGCATCAGCCAATTCCTCTGCCATGCGGCCCGTGATCAGGCCATCGCTGTATGTGGCGGTGGGAGCCTCGGCGGGGGGCCTTGAGGCCATCGAGGCCTTTTTTACGGGCATGGCCTCGGACAGCGGCATGGCCTTCATCGTCATCCAGCACCTTTCCCCTGACTACAAGAGCCTGATGGTCGAGATCCTGTCCAAGAAAACCAGGATGAAGGTGCACCGGGCCGAAGAGGGCATGCCCGTCATGCCGGATAACGTCTATCTGATCCCGCCCAAGAAGAACCTGACCATATTTCACGGCAAGCTGCTCCTGAACGATCAGGAGCACGTCAAAGGCACCATCAATCTGCCCATCGACATTTTCCTGCGCTCCCTGGCCGAGGATCAGGGGGACAAGGCCGTGGCGGTCATCCTCTCGGGATCGGGCAGCGACGGCATGCGCGGGGTCCGGGCAATCAAGGAATTCGGCGGCATGGTCATGGTCCAGAGCGAAAGCACGGCAAAATTCGACAGCATGCCCCGGGCCTCCATCTCCACGGGCCTTGTGGACTTCATCCTGCCGCCCGAGGAAATGCCCGAACGACTGCTGTCCTATGCCAAGCATCCCTTCGTCATAAAAGCCGAGCGCTCGGAGACCGTCATCAGCGACGAGGACGCCCTGACCCGCATCTTCGCCATCCTGCGCGACAAGTTCAAGGCGGACTTCACCTATTACAAGCCCAGCACCGTGACCCGGCGCATCGAACGCCGCATGTCCATCAATCGCATCGACGAGATTCGCGATTACGTGGCCTTCATGCAGAATTATCCCGGCGAGGCGGGTACGCTCTTTCGCGAGTTTCTGATCGGCGTGACCAGATTCTTTCGCGATCGTGAGGTGTTTGATCTGCTCAAAGAGAACTGGCTGCCCGATATTCTGGACCGCGCCTCCGGAAAGGAGAGCCGGTTCTGGATCGCCGGGTGTTCCACGGGCGAAGAGGCCTACACCCTGGCCATCCTGGCCAAGGAGTACATGCTGCAATCGGGAATCAACCGCGACCTGAAAATCTTCGCCACGGACATCGACCGCGACGCCGTCCTGTTCGCCGCCAACGGTGTCTACCCCGACAGCATCGCCGCCGATGTGCCCCAGGAACTGCTGAGCAAGTATTTCTACCGCAAGCAGGACAGCTACCAGATTTCGCGCAACATCCGCGAGATGGTCGTCTTTGCGCAGCACAACCTTATAAAGGATCCGCCGTTCACCAATATCGACCTCGTCTCCTGCCGCAACCTGCTCATTTATCTCCAGCCTGTCTTGCAGCGCAAGGTGCTTGAGTTTTTCAATTTTTCGCTCAATGCCCAGGGCGTTCTGCTGCTCGGCACCAGCGAGACCATCGGCGAGATGGGCGATTGCTTCGAGAGCCTCGATCACAAAAACAAGATCTACCGCACCAGGGGACGCTTCAAGCACAGCATCGATGCCCGCGAACTGCCCCAGGCACCGAATTCGACCTACCGCGAGCTGGAAACCCGTTTTCCGGTGGCGCGCAGGGATCTTCACGTCGGCGACGAGCGCATTCTGGAGCGTTTCCTGGAAGCCCTGAGCGCGGACAATTTTCCGCTGGCGGTTGTCGTCAACGAGCAAATGGAAGTGCTGCACATCTTCGGGGATACACAAGGGTATTTCAAGCTGCCCTCCGGCAAGCTTTCGCGGGACATTTCCAAGATGGCTGCCAAGGATCTGGCCATTCCCCTTTCCACTGGCATTCAGAAGGTTTTCCGCAAGAACGAGGCGCTTCGTTTTTCCAACATAAAGCTGCGCGACATGGAAACGCTCAAGATCGTGGACCTGCGAATTTTGCCCCTGCCCCGCAAGAAAGGTCAGGAGCCCCTGGTGGCCGTCTTTCTGGAAGAGGTCGAAAGGCCCGACATTCTGGACAAGACCCAGGGCATCCAGGCCTACGACCTGTCTCTTGAGGCCGAGCAGCGGATCACCGACCTGGAGCAGGAACTGCAGTTCACCCGCGAGAATCTGCAAGCCACGGTGGAGGAGCTGGAAACAGCCAACGAGGAATTGCAGGCCACCAACGAAGAGCTTCTGGCCAGTAACGAGGAGCTGCAATCGACCAACGAAGAGTTGCAATCCACCAATGAGGAGCTTTACTCCGTCAACTCCGAATATCAGTCCAAGATCGTGGAACTGAGCGAGCTGCACAATGACGTGGACAACCTCCTGAACGTCAGCCAGATCGGGCAGCTTCTGCTGGACGAGAACATGGAGATCAGGCGCTTTTCGCCCAAGGTCGCCGATGTGTTCAAGGTGCTCGCCTCGGATGTGGGGCGGTCCCTGTCGGACATTTCGCATCAGCTGGAAAATATCGATCCGGTCCGGATCATCGAGACGGTGCACAAGGCAGGCAGAATGGCCGAGCACGAGGTTCGCGCCAAGGATGGCCGCTGGTATCTGATGCGGGTAATTCCTTACTCCGTGGGGCCAAAGGTTTTCTCTGGCACCCTGGTCTCCTTTGTGGACATCACCCGCATCAAGCTCGGGGAGGAAGCCCTGCGCGCGAGTGAGGAAGAATTCCGGGCCCTCTTTGAAACCCTCCCGCTTGGCGTGGTCTACCATGAGGCCGATGGTTCCATTATCTCCGCCAACAACGCGGCGGCTCGCATACTTGGCCTCTCCCTGGATCAGATAATGGGCAAGACAACCATGGACCCGCGCTGGAAGATGATCCGCGAGGACGGCTCCAGCGTGTCCGGAGAGCACCATCCGGCCATGATCGCCCTTCGCACAGGACACAGGGAAGGGCCGGTGGTGCGCGGGGTTTTTCACCCCGAAAAGAACGCCTACATCTGGCTCTCCATAACAGCCATCCCCCTGTTCCAATCCGGCGCGAGCATGCCTACGCAGGTCTATGCGACATTCGAGGACATAACCGAGAAACGTCAGACGGAGCAGGACTATCAGGCCCTTTTCCGGGAAATGTTCAACGGATTTTCGTTGCATGAAATCATCTGCGACGAAAGCGGCAAGCCCGTTGATTACCGCTTCCTGGCCGTCAATCCGGCTTTCGAGAGGATGACGGGCCTTAAAAGCGAACAGATCTTGGGCAAGACGGTTCTTGAAGTCATGCCGGACACGGAAAAGTTCTGGATCGAATCTTTTGGAGAGGTGGCGTTGAGCGGCAAGCCCACAAGGTTTGAAAAACATTCCTCGCAACTCGGCAAGAGTTTTCAGGTCACCGCCTTCAGACCGGCGCGCAATCAATTTGCCTGTGTTTTTGCCGAAGTCACGGGTGGTGATGAGGCCGGAAAATCAGCTCATCCGGATGACAGGGACTCTTGACCGCCGCTTTGGGCTGAGCATTTCTTCAGTTGTCTGAACATGATAACCGCCAATCAGGATATGCCGGATATGACAGATACTTTTGAAGCCAAGAAGAGGATTCTACGCGAGCAGGCCGAGGCACGCCTGGCGCATTCCGTGAGCAAGGTCGAAAATCTTTCCCTGGAAGAGATCAAGACCCTGTTCCATGAATATCAGGTGCACCAGATCGAGCTTGAGCTTCAGAACGAGGAGTTGCGCGACACCCAGAAGCAGTATGAAATCGCGCGGGACCGCTTTGCGCGTCTCTTCAACGACGCCCCGGTCGGATATCTGACCATCGACCAAAGCGGGATCATCGCTCAGACCAACCAGACCTTTGCCGAGATGGTCGAGAGGGACTCGCACCTGCTTGGCGGCAAGGCGCTGGTCGATTTCATAGCCACGGCGGACCGTTCAGCTTTTCTGGGGCGGTTCAAGGCCTTTTTCAAGAGTCCCGAGGGCAAGCAATTGAGCTTTACCTTGCAGGGCAGCCATCGCCGGGTGCGCTGCGTGGGCAAAATCGAGAATCAGCGTCAGGAACCGGCCCAAAAGCGTCGCCTGCTCCTGGTTCTGAGCGACATCACTGATCAGGCCAGGGCGGAAAAGGCCTTGCTGGAGCGGGAGCGCTTCCTGACTTCCATTTTGGAAACCACCCAGGACGGGTTCTGGGTCATTGATGCGGACGGGCTCCTGACCGATGTCAATGACGCCTATTGCCGCATGACAGGTTACACGAAAGAGGAACTCGAAGGACTGAACATCAGTGAACTGGATGCCGTGGAAGATGACGCCATGACCGGCGAGCGAATTGCGCGCATCGTCGAAAACGGTTCCGAACTTTTTGAAACCAGACACCGCAGAAAGGACGGCAGCGTTTTCGATGTGGAAATCTCAGTGTCCTTTCTCAGCCAGCACGGGGGCATGTTTGTCTGTTTCTGCCGCGACATTTCCGGCCGCAAATCAGCGGAATTGGCCTGCCGCGAGAACGAAATGCGCTACCGGCTGCTTTCCGACCTGACCATGGAAGGCATCGTCATCCACAAAATGGGCGTCGCCGTTGACTTGAACGCTTCCCTGGCCAGACTGCTGGGATATGAACCGTACGAGATACTCGGGCGGAACATGCTGGAACTGATTGTTCATGAACGCGACCGACACATTGTGCGCGAGAACGTGGTCAAGGATTACGCACGGCCGTACGTGGTCAGGTTTGTGAAGAAAAACGGCGAGGTCATTTTTGTCGAGCTTGAGGCCCGAAACTTCGAGATCAACGGCGAAACCATGCGTGTGGCCTCGGTGCGCGACATCACCGAGCGCAAGAAATCCGAGGAGGAAATTGCGCGGGTCAACGCCGAACTTCGAAATGCGCTCGCCGAAAAGGACAGATTTTTTTCCATCATCGCCCACGATCTCAAATCGCCCATATCCGGTTTTCTTTCACTGACCAAGATCCTGGTCGAGGATTTCGAGGGTTTGACCATGAAAGAAGTCAACATCTCGTTGAATGCATTGTACAAAAGTTCCGTGCGTGTGTTTGCGCTGCTGGAGAATCTTCTGGAGTGGGCAAAATTGCAGCAGGGCATGCTGACCTGTTCGCGCGGCCCATTTCTTTTGCAGGAGCTCATAAAGTCGAGCATCGATTTCAAGCATTCCATCGCAGAGCAGAAGGAAATCACCCTGCTCTACGATGTCCCGGACGGACTGATTGCCGATATCGATCCGCCCATGATCGGCACCGTGCTGCGCAATCTTCTGTCCAATGCCCTGAAATTTTCGAACCGGGGCGGGCAGGTACTCATCACGGCCACGCAAAGCGCAGACACGATCACCGTCGCGGTGCGGGATGACGGAGTGGGCATGGACCAAGCTACCTTGTCGAAGCTGTTTTCCCTGGACAACAAGATCACGCGACTCGGCACCGAGGATGAGGCCAGTACGGGCCTTGGACTCATCCTGTGCAAGGAATTCGTCGAAAAGCACGGCGGCAGAATCTGGGCGGAAAGCAGTCCGGGGCAGGGGGCGACATTTTATTTCACCCTCCCGGTCGGGGACAGAAATGGCGGCACTTCAACCTGTTGACGGGGCTTCCGCAAGCATGTGGCGGAATTGGAACAAACACTTCTGAAGTATTCGCTGATCTGAAAGTGCAGTGACTTTTCACACCAACACTCCTTACATAAACGGATATAAATGAACAAAGAATGTGAAACCCTGTGCGCTCCCGGCGAGCGCATGCCCCTGACCGATGTCCTGGCGCAGAATGCCCGAATCGGGAGTCATCTGTGTTCGCAGTATTTCAATTTCTTTCCTCTGCCGCTTCTGGTGCTCAACTCCTTTCGTCAGATCATCTTCAGCAATAACGCCTTTACCGACCTTCTGGGGACCAGTGATGTGAGCTCGTTTCTGGCCAGGCGTCCTGGCGAGGCCATGGCTTGCGTCTATTCCGAAGCCGGAAAAAACGGCTGTGGAACGTCCCTGCACTGCCGTGAATGCGGAGCGCTGCGGGCCATGATTGAGGCCATGGGCACCAGGGAAAAGGCCGAGCACGAGTGCCAGCTGCTGTGCAAGGATAAGCACGGTGCCACCGTGGCCCGGGACCTGCGAATTTTTGCCTCGCCCTGGGAAACCGGGGAAGGAACATACTACGTCCTGACTCTCCTTGACATCAGTGATGAAAAACGCCGCCAGGCCCTGGAGCGCATTTTCTTTCACGACATTTTGAATTCCGCCGGCGGGGCCAGAAACCTGGTCGACATTCTCATGGACGAAGTTCCCGAGGAAGCCCGCGAGATTGCGCACATGGCGCGGTCCTCGCTCTTTGCCCTGGTCGATGAGATCCAGAAGCAGAAACAGCTCTTGTCCCTGGAGAGAAAAGAATACGCGATCTCCAGGATCACGTTGCAGGGACTTGAGATCATGCATTCACTGGTCGATGAATTTCGAGCGCACCCCAAGGCCATCGACAAGCACATCCATCTTGAAGCGGACAGCGTCAACGTGCCCGTGTTTTCGGATTTCTCGCTATTGCGCAGGATTCTGGTCAACATGCTCATCAATGCCCTTGAAGCCACACCTTCGGGCGGGATCGTCACTGCCGGCCTGCGGCGCGACGAGGGGGCGGCCGTGTTTTGGATCTCGAATGCGGCCGTCATGCCCGAATCGGTCAAGCTTCAGGTGTTCAAACGATCTTTTTCGACCAAGGGGAGCGATCGGGGGCTTGGCACGTATTCCATCAAGCTGCTGACGGAGAATTATCTCGGCGGGGAGGTCGGGTTTTCCTCGGAGGAAGGGGCGGGCACGACCTTCTGGGTGAAGTTGCCCGCCCGGGAAGACCAGCCCTGACCTGGGCGGTCAGATGCGCATGTAGGTGGCCGGGGCCAACTGCTTAAGCGGCAGGTCGGCGCCGGCCAGACTCTCGGAATGGCCGATGAACAGGTGCCCGCCGGGTTCAAGGTGGTTACAGAACTTCATGACCAGTTCATGCTGGGTCTTCTTGTCGAAATAGATCATGACGTTGCGGCAGAAGATCAGGTCCATTTTTTCGCGGAACTGAAAGTCATCCATGAAATTGAGCCGCCGGAAGCTGACCGTCTCGCGCAGTTCCGGGATGATGCGCACGACCCGTTTGCTCCTGTCCTTGCTGCGCAGCAGATACTTGCGCCTGAACTCCACCGGAATTGTCCCAATTTTTTCATCTTCGTAAACGGCGCGCGCTGCCTTCCTGAGAATGTCCGAGGAGATGTCCGTGGCCACTATGGTGAAGCGCAACGGGTTTACCCGCTCATGGTAATCCATGAGCGTCATGGCCGTGGTGTAGGGCTCTTCCCCTGAAGAACAGCCCGCGTTCCAGACCGCGAAGGTCTGGCCGGGATGTTTTTTCTGCCACTGCGGCAGGATGTTCTGAGACAAGTACTCGAAATGCTTCGGTTCCCGGAAGAAGCTGGTCGTGTTGGTGGTCACCGCGTCCACCATCTGGGGCAACTCGACCTCCAGTCCCTTGAGGGTCTGCAGATACTCAAGATACTGTCCGTAGGACCTCATGCTCAGGGTGCGCAGCCTGCGCTGCAGACGCGCCTGCAACATGGTCTTCTTGGTCTGGGTGATCTTGATGCCCAGTTCCGAATAGATGAACTCGCTGAACTGCTTGAGTTCCTTGTCGGTCATGAGCGGAGCGGCCTGGCCGTTTGCGTCGTACATGGATCAGGCCACCAGCGCCGCGATGTCGAGGATGAGCGCCATGCTGCCGTCGCCCTTGATGGTGGCTCCGGAAATCCCGCGTATGTCCTGATAGACCTTGCCCAGGCTCTTGATGACGGTCTGGTGCTCGCCGATGACTCTGTCCACGACGATGCCGACGCGCCGCCCCTGGGAGTTGCAGACCACGACCTGCTCGATCTCCGGGGTCTGCCCCGGAATCTCGAAACCGGCGCGCAGGCTGATGTAGGGCACCATCTGGCCGCGCAGGTTGATGAGATCGGCGCGGTCCTTGTCCTTGCGGATGAGTTCCACGCATTCCTCCACGGCCGACAGGGGCATGATGAAGTAGCTGTCCTCGACCTGAACCTGCAAACCGTCGATGATGGCCAGGGTCAGGGGGATGCGCACGGAGATGGTCGTGCCCTGGCCGGGAACGCTCTCCAGGGAGATGCGGCCGCGCAGGGCGTCGATGTTGCGCTTGACCACGTCCATGCCCACGCCGCGCCCGGACACGCTGGTGACCTTGTCGGCCGTGGAGAAGCCCGGCGCGAAGATGAGCATCAGCGCGTCCTTGTCCGTCATGAGCGTGTCCGCGGCGATGATACCTTTTTCCACGGCCTTGGCCCGGATGCGTTCGGGGTCGATGCCCGCGCCGTCGTCGATGATGCGGATGAGCACCTCGCCACCGGAATGCTCGGCCGAAAGCTCTATCCGGCCCTCGGGATTCTTGCCCTGGGCCATGCGCTCCTCGGGGCTCTCGATGCCGTGGTCGATGCTGTTTCTGAGCAGGTGCACCAACGGGTCGTTCAGGCGCTCGATGACGGTCTTGTCCAGCTCGGTGTCCTCGCCGTGGGTTTCAAGCACGATGCGTTTGCCGAGTTCCTGGGAGAGGTCCCGCACCAGGCGCTTGAAGCGGCTGAAGGTCGACCCGATGGGCAGCATGCGGATGCCGAGCGTATTGTCGCGCAGCTCGTCGGAGAGCCGTTCGATCTCTTCGGAAATGGCTTGCAGCCTTGCGTCGCTCTGCTCGCTGGCGAATTGGGTCAGGCGCGCCTGGGCCGTGACCAGTTCGCCGACCAGGTCAACCAGAAAGTCCAGTTTCTGGGCCGGAACCCGGATGCTCGACGCCTGTGCCTCGGTGCTGGCCGTCTGGCGCAGGCGTTTGACCTCCTGCTGTTCGACCAATGCCGCCTCGACCTGACTTGCGCTGACCAGTCCCGCCTCTGACAAAAGCTGGCCGATGGGTTTGCGCTCCAGCAGAATACGCTCCAGGGCGTCCTTGGTGATGTCGTTTTTTTCGACCAGGATCTGGCCGATAAGCTTGTAGGATTCCTCGTCGATGCCCTGGCAGCTTCCGACCATCTGGATGGTCAGGTCGCTGTCTTCCTCCACGAAGATGAAGACGTCACGGATTTCGTCCTCGCTGCCGGCCGTGGTCAGGATGATGTCCCACCAGACCAGACAGTCCTCGGGATTGAGTTCGGGCAGGGCGGGGATGTCCTTTGTGTGCATGATGACGTGATGCTCGCCCATCTCGCACAGCTCTTCCAGCAGGGAGGCGGGGTTGGTCCCGCTCATGAACAGGTTTTTGGGCGGGGCGAAGCGGATGCGCCAGGTGTTCATTTTCGAATTCGTGGCGCAGTTCGTCGCGGTTTCCATGCCCGCAGGGGCGGCTTCGGGCTCCTTCCGGCTTGGAGTCAGTGCCTTGAGTCCCTGGATGACTTCCGCGGCGCGTGCGCCCAGGCCCTGTTCCTCGCCTTCGAGCATGGATAGGATGTGGTCCCGGGCCAGAAGCGTGAGATCGAGAAGTTCCTTGGATACGGAAATCTGGCCGTTACGCGCCAGATCAAAGACCGTCTCGACCTCGTGGGTGAAGGAGGCGATATCCTCGAAGCCGAACATGGCCCCCGAGCCCTTGATGGTATGCATGGCTCTAAAGACCCGGTTGATGACATCGTCATTGGCCGGATCTTCTTCGAGCTCAAGCAGGGAGGTTTCCAGTTCGCCCAAAAGTTCCAGGGCTTCTTCTTTAAATGCCTGACGGTTCAGTTCTTCTCTGGACATTTTTGCTCCAAGGGTGGCGGGTTAGCGCAGCAGTTTCTTGGCAACCGCCAGGAGCTGATCCGGTTTGAAGGGTTTGACGATCCAACCGGTGGCTCCGGCCGCCTTGCCTTCTTCTTTGGTGGATGCCTGGGATTCCGTGGTCAGCATGATTATGGGCACGAACTTGTATTGAGGCGTGGCGCGCACGGCGCGGATAAGTTCGATGCCGTTCATGTTGGGCATATTCAGATCGGTCACGATCATGTCCACCGGTCCGGACAGCTTGGCCAGGGCATCCTTGCCGTCGCAGGCCTCGATGACCGTGTACCCCGCGTCCTTCAAGGTCAGGCTGACCATCTGACGGACGCTGGCTGAGTCATCAACCGTCATTATGGTTTTACTCATGGGTTATCCTCTGTGCGATTCGTTATTTCCTTGATGAGACTGTCCGCCCCAAGGCTCGCCGCGTTTTCGAGCAGGTGAGGGGGCAGACTCGTGAAACTGATTGTCTTGTCCTGCTCCTTCAAGAGGGAGCAGAGGATCTGGACAAAAGAGAGGTCCGATTTTTCCGAATCACCCAGATCAAGGGTAATGACAGCGGCCTTTGGCAAACGGGCCAGCAGCTCGGCGTGAATTTCCCTGGAATGTTCAAGAGTGAGACTGCCGGAAAGTTTTATGACCGGATGTTCCGGGGGGCCCTGGACGGTACATGAAAACATGAAAGGCTCCTGGTTTTAGAAAAGTTCCACATTGTCGCCGAGATCATCTTCAGGCTCAGCCTTCTTGGCGGTAGCGGCTTTTGACGATGGCTTCGCGTTGGCCGCCGTCGGCTGCTCTTCGAAAATTTCCACGTTGTCGTCGGTAAAAAGTTCGACATTGTCATCGCCGAAAAGTTCCACATTGTCGTCGGAAAAAAGTGTGACATTGCCGTCGTCGAAGAGTTCCACGTTGTCATCGGAAAAGAATTCCACATTGTCGTCGCCGAAAAGCTCGACGTCATTGTCGTCGAACAGATCCGCCTCGCCACCGTCGTGAGCGTCCCCGTGATGTCCGAGAACGGACAGGTGGACCAGGCGTTCGCTGTCCATGGTGTATCGGGAAAGCTGTTCGCGCAGTTTCTCGGGTTGTCTGGCCGCGTCGAGTTCCGCCGAGAAGGGGGCGAATCTGTCTTTCAACACCGTGATTTCCTTTTCCAAACTCAATAATTGATCCGATACCAGTTCATGGAAATGGATGGAAGAGGTCACGGCGCTGATTTGTGAGACAAGTCCCGTGCCGAGGTCCGAGAGGTGCGCGATGTTTGCCGCCAGTTCAGCGTCAAGGGTGGCCAGCTGGTCGAGCACGGTTTCAAAGCGACCCTGGATGCCGTCCACCATTTCAGATACGTCCGAGGTACGGGCCAAGGTTGAGAGGCGGTCGGCCACGGTGGAAATATTGTTCAGGATTTCGGCTACGGTTCCCGTACGGGTGCGGGCGTCCACGGAGAGGTTCTGGATTTCCATGGCGATGACCCCGAGGGTGCGGCCCTGATCGCCGGTGTGGGCGGCCTTGACCCGGGCGTTCAGCGCGATGAGTTCGATCTCTGCTCCGATGTCCTCGATGCCATGCACGAAGGTGCTGACCGTGGAGATGGTTTCCGCCATGTGCGACATGGTCTTCGATGTCTCGGAGATGTGCCCGCTGGTGGTGCGCATGGCGTTCATGACGTCGCCGATGTGGTGACGGATGGCGTCGAGAATGGACATTCCGCCCTTGCGGTCCGCATAGGCCACGGCAGTGATCTTGCCGTGCAGGTCCTCGATGCCGTGTCCGATGGAGCGCAAATTGTCGATCAGTTCGTCCACGGCTCCGGAAAACATTTCCTGCGCCTGGCGCAGTTGCGGTGCCTGGAGTTTGAGCACGTCCCGCACCCAGGCTCCAAGGCCGAGCTCTCCGCCTTCCTTTTCCGGCGCGCTGATTTCCCGGACAGCCTGGTCCAAAATTTCCTCGACATGCTCGACCTGCTGGCGGGTGATGTCGTGAAATTGCACCGAGGCGATGACCTGTCCCATGCTCTCGGTCACTTGGCGGGATCCTTTGGCCAAATCCTGCACCAGGGCGGCCGAATGGTTGCGCATGTCCTCAAGCTCGGAAATTCCGGCAAAGAGTTCCGTGAACATGTCCTCGACGATGCGATTCTGCGAGGCGAGCTGCTTTTTGCTGCGCTCGCTGGCCGACGCCACCTGATTCATGAGCAGGTGCGAATGTTCGCTGATTTTTTCAGTGTGCTCGTCGATGATCGTGCCCAGGGCCCTGACGTCGTCGGCCAGGGTGGTGAATCCGGCACCGGCGCTGCCCAGACGGGCGCTCTCGATGCGCGTGGTGATTTCGAGCACCTTCAGAGTCTGAACCATGTTGAAAAATTGGGCCATGGCCTGGTCCAGGCCGCGGATGAGTCCGAGCACCTCGGACATTCCTTCCTGCTGCTCCGTGGAGGAGACGGAGGAAAACACGGCCTTTGCCTCGTCGGCCCGGGTCTGCAGTTCCCCGATGGCCGCGAGCAGGGCTCCTTCGCCAACGGAGGAGGCCATGGCCGAGGCCGTGGCCGAAAACGTGTTAGCCTGCGAGTTGATGCCGAAAATCGTGGCTCCCAGTCCGAGAAAATCCTCTTCTCTATCCTTGATGACACCGGCAAGGCGGGACAGAAGCGCGGGCAGGCTGCTGGCGCATTCCTCCATCACGGACACAATTTCCTGGAGAGAAGGCGCTATTTCGTCTTGAGGCATGGACCGGTCCTTGTTCGTGATGCGGGCCGGAGCTGATGTTCCGGCCCGCTTTGGTTCCAATTTTATGCTTCCAGTTCTTCCGTGCTGCGCAAGACCTGCAATTCTTCGGGTGAGAAGACCTTGCCGATATCGAGGATCATGATGAACTCCTCGTTTTGCTTGCCCATGCCCCGGATGAAGTCCGCCCTGATGGACGTACCCATGCGCGGCGGCGGGTTGATCTGGTCGCTTGTCATTTCAAAGACTTCACGTACCGAATCGACTATCGCCCCCATGTAGCAGTTTTCTCCTTCGACTTCCACATCAACTATTATGATGCACGTGTTGACCGTGTCCTGGGCCTTGGGCATGTCGAACTTGATGCGCAGATCGACCACGGGCACGGCGTGGCCGCGCAGATTGATGACCCCGCGCATGTAGGGCGGCGTCTTCGGGATGCGGGTCACGGACACGAGTTCGATGACCTCGCGCACGGAACCCGTCTCCAGGGCAAAGACCTCCTCGCCGAGACCGAAGGTCAGGTACTGCAGGGTAGTGTTGTCACTCATGAGTCACCTCGACCTTTGGTTAGAAACGTTCGAATTCATCATCTTCTTCGTCGCGCCCCATATCAAGGGCCAAGCCGCTGGTCGAGCCCTTGGCGGCCAGGGCCTTGGGGGCCTTGCGCGCGGGCTGCGGCCTGCTGCTGCCCCGATGGGCGGTCTGCCGGGTGACGCGGGCCGCCGTGGCGCCCAAATGGAAGAAGGAGATGGAGGACTGCAACTGTTCGGCCTGGCTGGACAGTTCCTCGGATGTGGAGGCCATTTCCTCGGAAGCCGAGGCGTTCTGCTGAATGACCTGATCAAGCTGCTGCAGGGCCTTGTTGATCTGCTCGGCGCCGGCGTTCTGTTCGTTGGATGCGGCGGAGATCTCCTGCACCAGTTCGGCGGTGCGCTGGATGTCCGGGACGAGCTTGGTCAGCATCTGACCGGCTTGGTCGGCCACGCTCACGGTGGAGGAGGACAGCTCGCTGATTTCGGCCGCGGCGGTGCCGCTGCGTTCGGCCAGCTTGCGCACTTCGGCCGCGACCACTGCGAAGCCCTTGCCATGCTCGCCGGCGCGGGCGGCCTCGATGGCGGCATTGAGGGCCAGCAGGTTGGTCTGGCGGGCGATCTCCTCGACGATGGAGATCTTCTCGGCGATGTTCTTCATGGCACCCACGGCCTGGACCACGGCCTGACCGCCGGCCTCGGCGTCCTGCGCGGCCTTCAGCGCGATCTTTTCGGTCTGGGAGGCGTTGTCGGCGTTCTGGCGGATGTTGGAACCCATCTCTTCCATGCTCGACGAGACCTCTTCAACGGAGGCGGCCTGCTCGGTGGCGCCCTGGGAGAGCTGCTCGGCGGAGGCGCTCAGTTCCTCGGAGCCCGAGGCCACGTTGTCGGAAGCCGACTGCACTTCGGTCACGATCTCGCGCAGCTTGGCGACCATGTCGCGCAGTGCCTGGGCCAGGATGCCGACTTCGTCCTTCTGATCCACATCCAGTTTGGCGGTCAGGTCGCCCTGGGACAGCTTGCGGGCAAATTCCACGCCCTGCTGCACCGGGCCGGTGATACCCTTGGTCAGGAATATGGCGACAAGAATGCCGATGATGACACTAAAGCTCAAGCCGCCGATCATGACCGTGGAAGCCGAGTTGAGGTTCAGCACGGCTTCGTCGGCGATATTCTGGGTGCCTTCCATGCCCGCCACGGCCGTATCTTGCGCGACGGCGAGGACATCTTCGCCGGTTTTCGTACGTTGGGTGTTGAGGTCTGCAAGCTCTTTCCAGTGTCCGTTCAGACTGGTCATGGCCGTCTTGTACTGCATGGCCGCATCTTTTGTGGCTGCGATCTGCCTGAGGTTAGCCTCCTGTCTCGTGACCGCTTTGAGCTTGTCGAAAAATTCGTCCATTTTCGGGAAGTTCTTGAGGGCGTCCTCGATAATCTTCGGATCCCGTTCCGCCTGGGCGCGCCAAACCTTTATGCGGGTATCATTACCGAGGTCGATGATTTCATTGACCCAGGTGATCTTGTCGAGACGCTCGGTCAGCGCCTCGGGGGTGGCTCCTGCGGTGAACTCGCGCTTCATGGCCACGTTCTGGCTATCGAGAAAATCCACGCAGTTTTTCATGTAGGCGGCCGCGCCCTGGTCCAAGGCCTTGCGGTCCCCATTCATCGCTTCGATCAGCTCAACGGTCTGGTCGGACTGGGCGGCGTATGAGGCGACCACTGCCTTGGCCTGCACCAGCTGCTCTTTGAGTTTGACCAGGGAAGGATAGGCCAGGGAATGCTTTTCAGCATCGGTCAAAACATCCTGCACCGCGGCAAGCTGCTTGCGCCCTTCGTCCAGGAAGGACTGTTGTTCCGTGAAGGCATAGCCGCGCCATGCGTACATGGTCAGCAGGGAGGAGCGTTCCAGTTCATTGGCTATGCCCACTTCAGGCACATACTCCTTGGCCAGCCGGATGGAATCCGTTTCCACGGCTTTCATGTTGAATACGGCCAGACCACCCAAAGCGCAGGCGATAATAATCAGAACTCCGAAACCTCCGCCGATCTTGATCCCCAACTTGATGTTTTTCATTCCCCCCTCCTTGTGAGTGAAACGGCGAAAATTCGCCTGTGAGGCTTTGCCACGCTCCGGGTGGATGGACTTGAACGTCTGGATAGACCCAGGACGGTCCTGCCCTTCCTACACGGATTTATTCATCAAAAGCCAGAAAAAAAATGAATCGGGAACTCATTTTGGGGCCCCCGTGAGCAGTTCGAGAGTCTTTCTGGCTTCGATATCCTCGACAAAAACATCATAATGCAAAAGCTGGCCCCGGGCGTCGCGGACCACCCGGACGGTGCGCGACGTCCAGATCGTTGATCCGTCGGGGCGTCGGATGCGGCATTCGAACCCGAAGATCTCGTCCTGCGTACCGATCAACGCGCGCAGCCGTTCCCAATCTTCGGGTGACTCGAAAAGCTCGGAAGCCGAGCGCACCGAATTCATCAACGCGCCCGGCGAGGCGTATCCGTACAGTCGGGCATAACTGGGGTTCATGGACACGAAGCGGCCGTGGGCGTCTAGCGTGCACATGCCGATGGGCGCGCCTTGGTAGATGGTGTGATACTTGTCCTCAATTTCAGTCAGGGCCTGCTGGATCTGCCTCTTTGATGTGATGTCGCGCACAAAGACGATGACCCCGGTGACCTGGCCGCTTTGCGCATCCCTGATCGGATATGCGTTGAATTCGATGGCGCGGGAGGCGGTGGAGGACATGATCTCGAGTATTTCGAATTCGTTGCGACCAGTGCGCAGGGTCCGGACCGCCGGACAGCGGGAACAGCATTCGCCCAGACGATGGAATGCTTCATGGCATTTCCTGCCCACGACCGGCATTTCCTCGGCATACCAGCGTGTCATGGTCGGGTTGGCGTAGCGCACGGTCATGTCCGGGGCGAGCACGCTGATGCCTTCCTCGATGCTCCCGAGCAGATTTTCCAGGAAAGCCTCGTTGGCGAGAATCTGTTCTTCGGCCGCCTTGCGTTCGCTCATGTCGTAGTGCGTGCCGATGATGCGCATGGGTGTCCCGATGCTGCTCTTTTCCATGAGCTTGCCCCGGGAGTGGATCCATTTGTAGGAGCCGTCGCTGCAGCGCAGACGGTATTCAAAATCATAAAAATCCGTTTCCCCCCGAAAGTGGGCCGAGAGCATGCTCAGGGCC
Organism: Desulfomicrobium macestii; assembly: GCF_014873765.1. NCBI lineage: Bacteria > Pseudomonadati > Thermodesulfobacteriota > Desulfovibrionia > Desulfovibrionales > Desulfomicrobiaceae > Desulfomicrobium > Desulfomicrobium macestii. The sequence continues at coordinate 36,039 of NZ_JADBGG010000012.1, forward strand.
GGAACACGGTCTTCGGGATGCAGCAGGGCTTCCCACTGCGTGATGGTCGGATCGAGGTCGCCATCCCTGTAGCCGAGCATCGTGTACCACGTGGGCGAACATTGCAGCCTTCCCGAGGGCACATCATAATCCCATACAGCCTCCTGGGCACCCTCAAGGGCGAACTTCCAGCGCTGTTCGCTGGCTTCCAGGGCCTGTTTGGCATGCATGAGTTCCGTAACCTCGAACTGCATGTGCACGATCTGGGTGACGGCGTCATTGGCATCGAGCACCGGAGCGCTGCGCACCAGCCAGTGCTTGCCGTCCGGGGATCTGTAGGTTCCGTTTTGTACCGTGCGGGTCTTCATGGCCCGCCAGGCCGTGGAAAAAGCTCCGGATTCGGGTTCGCTACGCCCGTTTGCGGACGCGGCGCCGCTGGTCTTGTGATCATGCTGATTGAGATAATGCGCGGGGCTCTCGGTCACCGGAGAGTTCGACCACAGGATGCGGAACTGGGAGTCCAGAAGAGTCACGGAGACGTCCTGCAGGTTCTCAAGGATGGTGCGCTGCACCCGCTGCTGTTCACGCAGCTGGGACTCAAGGACCTGGCGTTCCCGTATTTCGTCGCGCAGCAGCCGGGTCAGTTCCTCAAGTTCGTTCTTGCGTTGATCCTGGCGCATGGGCGCGGTGTCCGAGGAGCTTGCACCCTGCTTTTCGAGAGTCTCAAGGCTGCCGAGGAAGAGCAGGGGATTGGAGCGGATGAGTCCGGTGATGCGGTCGGACAATTTGCCAGACAGGGCCATGAGCAGGTCGGGATCCTCTCCCAGGAGGCGGGCCAGGGCGTGGATGCGCTCTTCGGTCAGGGGCGCGTTCTCGCCACGCTCCAGTTTGCTCAGATAGGAATGATGGATGCCGATACGCTTGGCCACGCTCCGGATTGAATAGCCCGAATGCTTGGCGGCGAGTGCTTTTCTGCGCTCGGTGAGATAACTTCCTAGTGCGCTCATGTGTCTATGATATGGTAGTCAGTTTTTTTGGTGCAAGCATTTTATGTCGGACACGCATAATATTTTTTCTGCGCTTAAAAATGCACTCTTGCAACAAAATCGGAATTCCCATGGGCGCATGAGTGTCGGACGGACGAAAAAAAATGCTTTCAACCCATTGGTTTGCCGGGCCGCAGTGTCCTGGGGAGCGGCTCATACCTCAAATAGTCTTTGTGTCGAACGTGTTGCGTATGTCCGGAAAAAAGTGTTGACCATAAAAGCGTGGCTATTTCATACTCGCCATGTGAGTCCTCGAATTTTTGAGTCCGCGTGCGGCCGAGTTCAAAAATGATGTGCCGGATGACGTGCCGAGGAATAACCCCGAAAAGGCCCGCAGCCGGTTCAAACCGGAAGAAACTTTGGAGGGAAGGTTTGGAATTTGTTTGAAATCGTTCTTGCGTAAGGCATCGATATTATGTTTGAATAAAAAATTATTGTCTACAGGCGGCGCTTGCTCGGACAGAATTCACGGTGATTGCAAAAATTCATGCGGCGACGAGGAACTCAAGTAAGGAAGCAGGCCCAATGACGAGACGACAAATTTCCACTCTTTGTTCAGCCTTCGCTTTAATTTTAGTCCTTTTTTTCGGGCACTGCTATTTGAGCATCCTTGTGGACAATACCCGGCAAAGCGAGCGCCTGGCCCTGACCCACAGGATTTCACAGCAACTCAGCGCCATCCAGGCCGCGCTCCACAACGCCGAATCCCCGCTTTTCACCCTGTCCGACATTCTGGCTGTCGATCGCGGGGAATTCGATGATTTCGAAAAGCATGCCGAACATCTGTTGCACGAAAATCCTTTTGTCGGCGGCCTGTTCCTGGTCCCGGACGGCGTGGTCGCCACGGCCTATCCCCTGGCAGGCAATGAAGCCGCCATCGGTCACGACCTGCTCAAAGACCCGGCACGCAAGACCGAGGTCCTTGAAGCCATAAACACCAATCAGGTGGTCCTGGCCGGGCCGGTGCAGATGCGTCAGGGCGGAGTCGGGCTTTTCGCCCGCAAGCCCGTGTTCTGGAATGACAACGGGGAGCGGCATTTCTGGGGGCTGGTCGTGGCCCTGATCCATTGGGGAACCGTGCTTGAAACCTTTGATTTCAAGTCCCTGGACGCGGATGGCTATTCCTACGCTCTTTCCCGAAAGCTGAGCACGGACAAGGACGCCACGCTCATTGTCCGATCCGAGGCGGACATTGTCGAGGATCTTGCCCTGACACGGGCCCTGGCCATTCCGGGCGGGGAGTGGCTACTGACCGTCTCGCCCCGGGAAGATCGTCTCTGGGGCGTGGCCCTTGGTGGATACGTTCTTGTCGCCATGTTCGGAATGGTTGTCGCGGGGTTGTGTTTTCATCTCTTGCGCGGACGGGAAAAAATCCTGATCCAGGCCGAAGAGCTTGGGCGCATGAACGCGGAAATGGAGCGCGACATCGCCCGGCGCGAAAAGGCCGAGGCGGATCTGCTCAAGGCCAAGGATGCCGCCCTGTCGGCCACAAAGGCCAAGTCGCAGTTCCTGGCGACCATGAGCCATGAGATCCGCACCCCCATGAACGGGGTGCACGGGATGCTGCAATTGCTCGAAGGCACGAAGCTGGACGCGGAGCAAGAGGAGTATGTCCAGATTGGTTCCTCGGCCCTGCAGAGTCTTTTGACCCTCATCAACGATATCCTGGATTTCTCCAAGATCGAGGCCGGAAAGCTCGAAATCGCCCGGACTCCTTTTGCCCTGGATGAACTCTGCCGCTCCATTCCGGCCATTTTCAAGGAACAGAGCCTGGCCAGAAACCTTGAACTTTCCATTGAAATGGCGTCGGATGTCCCACATATGGTCGTGGGCGATCCGAGCCGTATCCGGCAGGTGCTGCTCAACGTTGTCGGCAATGCGGTCAAGTTCACGCGCGAGGGCGGCGTCTCGATCAGGATATCCGCGACGACGGAAGGACTTCCCCCCGATGCGGCGCGACTTGATTTCGAGGTCACGGACACCGGGATCGGCATCGGCGCGGAGCAGTTGCCGAATCTTTTCAATCCGTTCATCCAGGGCGGGGAAGGGCTGGTTCGCACCTGCCAGGGCACGGGTCTGGGGCTGACCATCGTCAAGCGCCTGGTTCATCTCATGGGCGGAGATGTCGAGATTGAGAGTTCCCTGGGCAAGGGAACAACGGTGCGCTTTCACGTGCTGGTCCATTTGCCGCCGACGGTGCAGGAGCAGGGCGAAGGCTGTGCCCGAAACATCGGGAACAGGGCGCGCGGGGCGGAGCGGAATCTGAGCATCCTGCTCGCCGAGGACGACGTGACGAACATGGCCATGCTGACCCGCCTGCTGGAAAAGCTCGGTTGTGAGGTCACCCAGGCCGTCAACGGCCTTGAAGCGGTGCGGATCCTGGAAAACGAGGACCTGGATCTTGTCCTCATGGACATCCAGATGCCACTCATGGACGGGGTCGAGGCGACCCGGCGCATTCGGGCGAACCGGTCCCTTGGCAACAAGTCCCGGATTCCGATCATCGCCGTGACCGCTTTCGCCATGACCGGAGACAGAGAGCGCTTTCTGGACGCGGGCATGGACGACTACATTCCAAAACCCGTGAACATGAATTCACTTCTCGAAGCCATGGACAGGGTGGCGGAATTCAAGACGATGTGAAGGCAGCTTTTTTTGGGGGGATGAAATGAACTTTTCAAGGTCGATCGACAACGCATTCACCCGGATGAGGCGGGGCGTTTCGCGACGTTTTCTTCCCCTGCTGCTGTTTTGCCTGTTCCCTCTTCTTTCCTTTGCGGCAGGGGAGCGGGTGCTCTTCATCAGTTCCTATCATCCCGGTTTCCCGACCTTTTTTCAGCAAGTCGAGGGCCTGCGCTCGGAAATTGAACCGGCGGGCATCACCCTTGATGTCGAATTCATGGATACCAAGCGATTTTCCGGGACCGGGTACGAGGCGCTTTTTTTGGAACAGCTGCGATTCAAGCTGGCAAAAGTCCCTGCCTACGATGCCTTCATCGTCGCCGATGACGCGGCATTGCGCTTCGCCCTGGACCATCGTCAGGAGCTGTTCGCAGGGAGGCCCGTGATCTTTTGCGGCGTCAACAACCAGGAACTGGCCCACGAATTGAGCGGCACTCCTGACATCACCGGCGTCATCGAATCCATTTCGATGCGCGAGACCCTTGAAGCCTTGTGGCGCTTAAGGCCCGGACTGAAAACCGTCCACGCTCTGGTCGACGGGGAACCGGGCGGTCAGGGGGATCTGCGCACCTACCTGGAGCAGCGTGAATTTTTTGCCGGAAAAAGCCTTCAGGTCCTCGACCTTTCCGACATGACCTGGAACGAGCTTCGGGGCAGGATGTCCGTCCTGGGACCGGATGAGGCCATCCTGCTCCTGTCCGCATATCGCGACCGGGATCAGGTCTCCAGATCGTTTGAAGACGCCCTGGCGTTCATCCTGAAGCACGCGGATGTCCCGGTGCTGCATCTTTGGGAACATGGCCTCGGGCAGGGAATCCTCGGCGGCAGGATCATTTCGCACCTGGAGCAGGGGCGCATCGCGGGACAACTGACCCGGAAGATACTGGCGGGAACGCCTGCCCATTCAATACCGGTGGTCGAGGGCAGCGAGGCCAACCGTTATGTCTTTGACCATGCGGTTCTGACCCGTTTTGGCATCAGGGAGTCCCTGCTGCCTCCGGGCAGTGAAGTCCGGGGCAAGCCTGTTTCGATCTTTTCCCAATATGGTGCGGAAATCCTTGTCGCCATCGTGGTCCTTGGCGTGCAGATGATTCTGGTGGGCGCCCTGATCAGCCACATATCCAGGTTGCGCCGTGCCCAGGCCCGAATCAAGGACAGCGAGAAGCGCTACAGGGCGCTCTTCGATGCCAACTCCGATGGAATTCTGGCCGCCGATGTCGCGACCCGCCGCTTTGTTTTCGCCAATCCCGCCGTTTGCCGGATGTTCGGGTGTTCCGAAGAGGATTTTCGCGCTTTGACGGTGGACGATATTCACCCACCCGAACATCTTGATGAGGTTTTGCGCAATTTCACCGCCCAGGCCTCCGGGCAACAAGACACAGCGGAAGCGCTACCCTGCCTGCGCCGGGACGGGAGCGTTTTTTCGGCGGATATCCGCAGTTTTCTGCTCGATTTCCATGGTACTTTCTGCGCCGTGGGGCTGTTTCGCGACGTGACCGAGCGCAGCCGGATTCTTGATACCCTGCGTCAAGCCCAGGAGCGCCTGTCCCTGGCCATTGCCGGCAGCAACGACGGAATCTGGGATTGGGACAGAGTGTCCGACCAGGTCTATTTTTCGCCGCGCTGGAAGGAGATCATCGGGTACGAAGACCACGAGCTGCGCAATGATCTGGAGGAATGGCGGAGCAGAATTCATCCCGAGGACAGGGCGCGGGTGCTCGACGTGAACAACCAGTTCTTCACCAGTTCCGCGTCCCACTTCGTCATCGAATACAGGCTGCGGCACAAGGACGGGTCCTATCGGTGGGTCATGGGACGCGGAACCTGCCTGCGCGACAAGGACGGCGTGCCCTACCGCATGGCCGGTTCGCACGCGGATATCACCGAACGTAAGGCCATGGAGCTCGAACTTGTGAACGTGCGCGACGCGGCCCTGGCCGCAAGTGTGGCCAAAAGCGCCTTTCTGGCCAACATGAGCCACGAGATCCGCACGCCGCTCAACGGCATGATGGGCATGCTGCAGCTGCTGGACTGTTCCTCCCTGAGCGGAGAGCAGAGGGATTACGTGCGCATGGCCGAGCTTTCCGGTCGGCGTCTGACCGCGCTGCTGGCCGACATCCTGGACATCTCCCGGATCGAGGCCGGCAAGCTGGTGCTCACGGAGCGCGCTTTTGACCTTGAAGAGATGCGTGATTCCATTATAACCCTTTTTTCTCTCCCCGCACGGAAGAAGGACATTCGTTTCGATGTCGAACTGGCCCCGGATCTTCCTTCGAGTCTGGTCGGGGATGACCTGAGGCTGCGGCAGATCCTTTTCAACCTGGTCGGGAATGCGATCAAGTTCACCGGCGAAGGTTTTGTACACACGCAGATCAGTTTGCTGTCCTGTCTGCCGGATAACGAATGCCGGCTTCTTTTTTGCGTCAGTGACAGCGGCGAGGGCATAAGTGATGAACTTCTGCCCACCATTTTCGAGCCTTTCGTGCAGGGCGAGGGGTCCTATGTGCGCCGGCATCAGGGGGCAGGGCTCGGTCTGGCCATTGTCGGGCGGCTCATGCACATGATGGGCGGGGCGTTGGCCATCGACAGTTCGGACTCGGGTTCAACGATATGTTTTTCCATGAGCTTCAAGACTCCGGAGGATGCCAAGAAAACAGGCGTCAAACACGTTCGGCCTGAAGAATCCGGACACCGGAGCCTGCACATTCTGCTGGCCGAGGACGATCCGGTGAACATGTTTGCCGCCCAGCGCATCCTGGCCAAGGCGGGACATGTCGTCACCCCGGCCTCGGACGGCGGTCAGGCCCTTGAATTGCTGCGGGGGGCGGAGTTTGACCTGATCCTCATGGACGTTCAGATGCCGGTCATGGACGGCCTGGAAGCCACGGCCGCGATCCGAGCCGACCAGACCCTCGGGGAAAAATCCGGCATTCCCATCGTGGCCATGACCGCCTTCGCCATGAGCGGCGATCGGGAAAAATTTCTGGCAGGAGGCATGGACGGTTACATCGCCAAGCCCCTGGACAGCGCGACTCTCCACAAAACCATTTTCCGTGTCGTTTCCCGTAAAAGTAAAGAAAAAACACCGGACGCCGACGTCCTCGCCAGTAGCGACGCCTTGGCCCCCGGTCCCACGAAAGCATGATGTCCACAAAAGAAAAAGCTGAAGCACTCAGTCAGGAGCAGGGGCAAAAATCCGCCGAGCAGCCCTGCGAGCTCGAAACGCTGCGTCGCCGGGTGGCCGAACTGGAGGGCAGGGCCGACGCGGCTGCGAGGGCCGAGGAGAGGCTGGCTCGTCAGGACGCGTTGATGCAGGCCATTCTTCGCAACCTGCCTTTTGATTTCTGGGCGCGGGATCTCGATGGAAAGATCATCATGCAAAGCGACGCTTCCGTGCGCCTTTGGGGGGATATGGCCGCGAGCCGTGTCGAGGAAAGAGATGTTCCAGATGAAATCCGGAACGCATGGGAGGACATCAATGCCCGGGTCTACGCAGGTGAAGTGGTGGAGGGCGAAAAGAAGTATGTCCTCTCCTCCGGCGAGACGCGCTTCTATCGCGACATAGTCGCGCCGATCCGCATGGGAGAAGGGCTGCTTGGAATTCTGGGGACCAATGTCGACATCACGGAGCAGGTTCAAAGCATCCGCGCCCTGCATGCCAGCCAGGCCAACCTGGCCTCGCTGTTCGATTCCATCGATGAATCCGCCGCGCTTCTGGAGCTGGACGGCACGGTCATAACGGCCAACCGGACCTTTGCCAGCCGTGTCGGCAAGACGGTGAAACAATGCCTGGGCCGCTCCATCTACGAGTTTATTCCCACCGAGGTGGCCCTGTCACGCAAGCGCCTGGTCGAGGATCTGGTGCGCAACGCGCAGCCCCTGGTTTTCGAAGATGAGCGGGAGGGTCTGTGGATGCGGCACAGCCTGAGTCCGGTGCTCGCGCCGGACGGGTCGGTGGTGGCCATAGCCACCTTTGCGGTGGACATAACCGAGCGCAAGCGGCGCGAGAATCTGCTCGTCGCGCGTCAGCGGATTGTCGAGTACGCCATCAACCATTCCTTGAGCGATTTGCTGCGCATGGCTCTCGACGAGACCGAGAGCCTGACCGGAAGCACCTTGAGTTTTCTGCACTTCTTGAACGAGGATCAGGGAATTCTATCCATGCAGGCCTGGTCCACAATGACCTTGCAAACCGGTTTTTCGATCCCGCGCGACAATCCGGATCTGGAAATAACGCAATTCGGAATCTGGGCGGAATGCCTGCGCACCCGCAAGGCCGTCATTCTGAACGATCAGGCCACGCTCGATCGCGAAAATGGGCTGCCAAAAGGGCATCCTCCCCTGAAACGCCTGGTGCTTCTGCCCATCGTGCGCGCCAAAATAATCGTGGCCATTCTGGCAGTGGCCAACAAGAAAACAGATTACACCGATGAGGATGTGCAGGTCCTCATTGAGCTTGGCAACCTGCTGTGGGACATTCTGGAGCACAAACGCGCCCAGGAAGAGCTGGCCAAGAGCGAAGCCCTGCTCAACATGGTCCAGCGTCTGAGCGGAATGGGTGGATGGCTGTGGGATGTCCGCCAGAACAGCATGATCTGGACCCGGGAACTCTATCGTCTGCACGGATTCACTCCCGATCAGGTCGAGCCGGGATCATCCGAGCACATCCGGCTCAGCCTGGCCTGCTATGAGCCCGATGACAGGGACAGGATACTCGCCGCTTTCGACAACTGTGTCGAACATGGCGTTTCTTTCGATTTGGAGATGCCATTCGTTTCGGCCACGGAAAAACGGATGCGGATTCGCACCAGGGCGGAGGCGATCCTGGAAGGGGGCGAGGTGTCCAAGGTGGTCGGCATCTTCGAGGATGTTACCGAACGCAGGATTCTCGAACAGCGTTACGAAACCCTTTTTTGGCACATGCTGGACGGTTTTGCCCTGCACGAGATCATCTGCGACGCAGAAGGTCATCCTGTGGATTACCGTTTTCTGGAGGTCAATCCGGCCTTTGAACGGCACACCGGCCTCATGGCTTCGGACATCAAGGGCAGAACGGCGCGGGAAGTCATGCCCGCCATCGAGCAGGTCTGGATCGACACGTATGGCCGGGTGGCCCTGACGGGTGAACCGGTGCTGTTCGAGGAATACGCGGCAGCCCAGGACAAGTATTTTCACGTTACCGCCTTCCGCCCGGCGCCCATGCAATTCGCCTGCATTTTCTCCGATGTTTCGGAACGCAAGCGTCACGAGCGGGATCTGCGCCATGCCAAGGAAGCCGCCGAAGCCGCCAACGTGGCCAAATCGGAATTTCTGGCCAACATGAGCCATGAGATCCGCACACCGCTGAACGGCATCATAGGCATCCTGCAACTGCTTGACTCCATGGAACTTTCCGAAGAACATAAAAATCTGGTCGAACTGGCCGGGACCTCGGCCGATCGCCTGAACGTTCTTTTGTCGGATATCCTGGATCTGGCCAGAATCGAATCCGGCAAGCTGGCCATCAAGGCCATGCCTTTCAAGCCCGAGGAGCTGCGGGCATCCACGCTGGGACTTTTTACCCCGACCTCCCGAAGCAAGGGACTGCGGCTTGAGTTTGTCCTTGATCCTGCTCTGCCCACCATGGTTGTCGGGGACGAATCCAGGTTGAGGCAGGTGCTTTTCAATCTGGTGGGCAACTCCGTCAAGTTCACCCGGACAGGTTTCGTGCGCGTCGATGTCAGCCCCGTGCCGGGTTGCACGTCATCCAAGGTTCTCTTTTGCGTCAGCGATTCCGGGCCGGGCATTCCCGACCATCAGCTGGATGGAATCTTTTCCCCATTCGTGCAGGGCGAGGATTCCTATGTGCGCAACCACCAGGGTGCCGGGCTTGGCCTTGCCATCGTCAAACGCATCGTGACCCTGATGGGTGGCTCTCTTTGCGTGGACAGTTCGGAAAAGGGCACCGTCATGTGCTTCTCCATCGTCATGCCCGTGGCCTCCGATGCCAGGACGCCCAGTGTTCACAAGGCGACTGCTGCGCCAGGCGTCCGCGAAGGGCTTAACATTCTTCTCGTGGAGGATGACGCCGTGAGCATGTTCGCGGCCCGGCGCGTGCTTGAAAACGCAGGACACACGGTCACCGGAGTCGGCGACGGCAGCGAAGTTGTACCGACCCTCAGGGAGGGCGACTTCGATCTTGTCATCATGGACGTGCAACTGCCGGTCATGGACGGCTTACAGGCCACGGCCCTGGTGCGCGGCGATGCTTCCCTCGGGGACAAATCCCGCATCCCCATCGTGGCCATGACGGCCTACGCCATGGGCGGCGACCGGGAAAAATTTCTGGCAGCGGGCATGGACGACTATATTGCCAAGCCCATCAACGCCAAGGAACTGCTTGCCGTGCTGGACAGGCTTGGAGCCCTTTCGGCGGGAAAACAATGAATCAACACTCTCATCAATCAATTTCGGGAATGACCCGCCCATGACCAAAACCACGCGCCTGAAAAACAACGCGGACCTGCGTTTCGAGGATTTCTTCGACCTGCAGGAGGTCCAGAGTATCCAAGACAGCTTTGCCTTGGCCACGGGCGTCGCATCCCTCATAACCTCCCCGGAAGGGGTTCCTTTGACTCGGCCCAGCAATTTCACCCGCCTCTGCGGCGAAGTCATCCGGGCTTCCCGGACGGGACGTGAAAACTGCATGCGCTCCGACACCCTGCTAGGCGCATACAACCCCGCCGGTCCGAACATAAGGCGTTGCATGAGCGGCGGATTGTGGGACGCAGGGGTCAGCATCACCGTGGGCGGCAGGCATGTCGCCAACTGGCTCATCGGACAGGTGCGCTCCAGCCTTGCGGACGAGGAGGCCATGCTCGGCTATGCGCGGACCATCGGCGTCGACCCTCTGGAATACCGCGAGGCCATGGAACAGGTCCCCTTCATGGAGGAGGAGCAATTCCGCCGCATCGCGGACGCTCTCTTCGTCATCGCCAACTCCCTGTCCGAAAAGGCCTATCAGCAGGCCATGCTTCTGGAGGAAAAGAGGCAGCGGCAGAAGATGGACGCCATGCGCAAGATGCTCATGGACCGCAGTCTGGACGCCATAGTCATCATTGATCAGAACCATCGCGTGATTGAAGCCAACAGACGATTTGCGGAGCTGCTCGGCTATTCCGACAGCGAAGTGCTCGAATTGCGGACCTGGGATTTTGAAGCGAACATGACGGAGACGATGATCAGGGAGCTTTTTTCCGATCTGTCCAAAGTCAACTCCGTTTTCGAATCCAGACATCGCCGAAAGGACGGCTCGGTCTTTGATGTCGAGGTCAGCACGGCTGGAGCCGACATCGACGGCCACTGCTGTATCATCGCCTTCAGCCGTGACATCACCGAGCGCAAGCAGGCCGAGAGAAGGCTCCGTCAAAGCGAACAGCATTTCCGGGCGCTTTTCGAGCTGAGCCGCGACGGGTTCATCCTGGCCGACTCCGAAGGCCGGTTTCTGGATGCGAACAAGGCGTACTGCGACATGACGGGCTATTCGCTGCCGGAACTGCGCACTCTTGGCGATTTCTACGCCATCACACCCCAAAAATGGCATGAATGGCAACACGGCGAGATATGGCCGAGGCTGTTCAAGACCGGCGACACCGGGGTTTACCAGAAGGAGTACATCCACAGGGACGGACATGTCTTTCCGGTGGAAATACGCGATTTCGCGGTCCATGAGGAGAACGGCGCCGTCAAATACGCCTGGGGCATCGTGCGGGACATCTCCGAGCGCGCCTGGACCGAAGAGAAGATGCACACCCTGATGCAGATGGTCGAGCAGAGCCCGGCCTGCATCGTCATGACCGATCCGCAGGGAAACATCGAATACGTCAATCCCAAGTTCACGGAGCTTTCAGGGTATTCCTTCGACGAAGTCAGAGGGGAAAATCCCCGGATTCTCGGTTCGGGCTACAAATCGCGCGAGGAGTATCAGGAGCTGTGGAGCACCATCGAGTCCGGCAGACAGTGGCGGGGCGAGTTCCGCAATCGCCACAAGGACGGCAGCCTGTACTGGGAGTCCGCCCTCATAGCGCCCATCCTCGATACCGAAGGGCGAATCACCCATTATGTGGCAATCAAGGAAGACATCACCCAACGCCGCCATGCCGAAGAGGAGTTGCGCAAGCGCGACATCAACTTCAAGAAGATCGTGGACATCCTGCCGCAGCTGGTTTCCTATATCGACAAGGATCTTTGCTACCGTTTTGTCAATGCTGCGTATTCCAGCTTTTTTTCGGACAGAAATCTCATCGGGCTTACCGTCCCGGAGGTCATCGGCGAGAAGGCATTCGAGGCCACACGGGGGCATATAGAGCAGGTTTTTCAGGGCAAGACGGTGCATTACGGCGCCACCCTGACGTATCCGATCATGGGCGAGCGCTTTGTCGATGTCTATCTCATCCCGTATTATTCGAGCCATGGGGTCGTGGGCGGCTATTACGCGATCCTGAACGATCTCACCCATCTGAAGAAAATCGAGGATTCCCTGCGCCGGGCCAAGGACGAGGCGGAAGCCGCGAGCAAGCTCAAGTCCGAATTTCTGGCCAACATGAGCCACGAAATCCGCACGCCCCTGAACGGCATCCTCGGCATGTTGCAGCTCATGCAGTCCACTACGCTGGATACGGAGCAGCGCCTGTGCCTGCACACGGCCATCAAATCATCCAGGCGACTGACCCGGCTCTTGAGCGACATCCTCGACATCTCGAAAATCGAGGCCGACAAGCTGGTTTTTCGCGAACACGCCTTCGACATCATGGATGTGGACAAAGCGCTCGCGGAATTGTTCGGGCAGGCGGTGAAGGAAAAGAACGTTGCCTACGACTTCAGGGTCGACCCCCGTCTTCCCAAACAGGTCATGGGCGACGAGGCGAGGCTGGTGCAGGTGCTTTTCAATCTGGTCGGCAACTCTCTCAAGTTTACTGATCAAGGCCATGTGCGTGTGGAGATCTCGGTCCTGCCATTCACGGCCGGGGCACCTCTTCGGCTGCTTTTTTCGGTCAGCGACACGGGGCTGGGCATGTCTGAACAGACCCAGAAGGACATTTTCGAGCCCTTCATTCAGAGCGACGGATCCTACACGAGGAGGCATCAGGGTGTGGGACTGGGGCTGACCATAGTGCGCAAGCTGGTGCAGCGCATGGGCGGAAGCCTTTGTCTGGATTCAGCGTCCGGGCAGGGGACGGCCATTTATGTTTCCCTTCCCTTTGGACTGCCGCCGCAGCGCACAGGGCAGGAACTTTCCTCTCGCGGACAGTTTGACGGATTGCCCGGCCTGCGACTGCTCATGGTCGAGGACGACGCGGTCAATCTGCTCTGCGGTCAGCGCCTTTTGGAGAAAGCCGGCTATGTGGTCACTGCGGCCCGCGATGGCCAGGAGGCTCTTGAAGCGCTCCTGAGCAAGGATTTCGATCTGGTGCTGATGGACATCCAGATGCCCGTGCTCGACGGAATCCAGACCACCCGAGCCATCCGGCACGCGGCTTCCTTCGCGCACGTGTCGGACATTCCCATCATCGCCCTGACCGCTCACGCCATGGCCGGGGATCAGGAAAAATTCCTGGATGCCGAGATGGATGGCTATTTGAGCAAGCCTTTTGACCTTTGCAAGATCAACCAGGAGATTGCCAGGGTCATCTCCCTGCCGCGCAGGGGGGCGCGGCAGGAAGATTGAAATGCAAGGATTCTGGGATGTTGAGTTGGGCCCCGGTTCTTTTCAGACGGGTTCACCCATGCTAGAAGAGCCGACCGGTGATCGAGGGGCGAAGAACAACATGAATAAAAGCAATGACATACAGCACGATACAGAGAGGTTTGCATGCGAATACTGATAGTGGAAGATGATTTTGTCGGCCGCAAGGTGATGCACCAGTTGCTGCTCGAGTACGGAGAGTGCGATGTCGCCGTGGATGGAGTCGAGGCCGTGAAGGCTTTTGATCTGGCCTGGGAGGCGAATCAGCCCTATGATGTCATGTTTCTGGACATAATGATGCCGAACATGAGCGGGCACGAAGCCCTGAAGATCATCAGGGACAAGGAAAAGGAGCGCGGCGTGACGCCGCAGAACGAAGTGAGGGTCATCATGACCAGCGCCCTGGACGACGTGAAGAACGTGACCCAGTCCTTTTTTCAGGGCGGCGCGTCGGCTTATCTGGTCAAGCCCATCGAGCGGCGCAAGGTCATTGAAGAGCTTCGAAAACTGGGCCTGGTGTGATGTGTTTGTGCCGATCCGGCAATCAGGATCGGCACAACTGCAAGACCAGCGGGGTGATCTGGGTCAGCGGCACTATCTTGTCCACGCCGCCCAGCTTGATGGCCTCGCCGGGCATGCCGAAGACGACACAGGACTGTTCGTCCTGGGCCACGGTCACCGCTCCCGCCTGATGCATTTCAAGCATGGCCTTGGCGCCGTCGTCGCCCATGCCCGTCATGATCACTCCCACCGCGTTCTTGCCCGCATACCGGGCGGCCGAACGGAAAAGCACGTCCACCGAGGGACGGTGCCGTGAGACCAGCGGCCCTTCCTTGACCTGCACGTAATATCTGGCGCCGCTGCGTTTGAGGAGCATGTGCAGGTTGCCCGGAGCGATGAGGGCCTGGCCGCGCAGCACGGTGTCGTTGTCGACGGCTTCCTTGACCACGATGTCGCACAGGGTGTTCAACCGCTGGGCAAAGGCGGCCGTGAATTTTTCCGGCATGTGCTGGACGATGACGATGCCCGGGCAATCCACCGGCATGGACTGGAGCAGGGTCAGGAGAGCCTCGGTGCCACCCGTGGAGGCCCCGACCACGATGACCTTCTCCGTGGTCTGGATCATCGCGTTGGACGCGGCCCGCGGCAGCACGGCGTCGGCCGTCAGTTTCTGGCTGATCTTGAGGGTCCGGGGCACGTACTGCTTCACCTTGGCCTTGGCCGCAGCCTTGACCTCGTCGCAGAGCATTATTCGCGACTCTTCCATGAACTGCTTCGTGCCCACCTTGGGCTTCTGGATGATGGAGACGGCCCCGTATTCCAGGGCCTTCATGGTCGTCTCGGCGTTTTTCTCGGTCAGGGTGGAGCAGATGATGGTCGGGATGGGGTGCTGGGTCATGATCTTCTTGAGAAACGTGATCCCGTCCATGCGCGGCATTTCCACATCCAGGGACAGGACGTCCGGCGTCTGGTCGCGCATGATCTCGGCCGCCGCGAAAGGGTCTCCCGCCGCGCCGATGACTTCGATTTCCGGATCCGAGGAATAGATGGAGGTCAGAGTCTGGCGAACGAGGGCCGAATCATCCACAATGAGGATGCGAATTTTATCTTTCATGCACGCGGACTCCTGATTTGCATTCAATAACGTGAATTTTTTGGCTATATACCGTCAGGATCAGAGAGTAAATCAGGAAGTGGAGGTAAAGCGACTAGACCGCCTGATACAGTGCATGGTCCAGATGCCTGAAACCCGGCATGCGCGGCATGCGTGCCCCCAGGACCA
This sequence comes from Desulfomicrobium macestii, assembly GCF_014873765.1. NCBI lineage: Bacteria > Pseudomonadati > Thermodesulfobacteriota > Desulfovibrionia > Desulfovibrionales > Desulfomicrobiaceae > Desulfomicrobium > Desulfomicrobium macestii. Next base: position 51,253 of record NZ_JADBGG010000012.1, read on the forward strand.
GGATGCCGCCCGGGGTCAGATATTGCCGCAGACGTCCGGCCAGAGCCTGCGCCAGGGCAGGGTGAAAATGGTGCAGCACCTGGCGGCAGACGATGACATCCATGGGTTCGCGCAGGGAAAAGGAATCGAAAATGTCCTGACACCTGAAATTGACCATTTCGCGCACTCCGGGCCGCAGCCGCACCAGGTTCTTGCCGGTGTCGCGGCTGCGCAGGAAATAGCGTTTGACCAGGGCCGGCGACAGACTGCGAACGCTGGCTGAAGGGTACACGCCGCGTTTGGCCTGATCCAGGTTGGCCGGCAGAAAGTCCGTGGCCAGAATGGAAAACTCGAGTCCGGAGCGCTCCCTGGCTTCTTCCAGCAGGGTGATGCACAGGCTGTATGCGTCGAGCCCGCGATCGCATCCGGCCACCAGAAACGAGGAGAGCCGGGCTGAGCCGTGGTGATGATGATCGGCGACGATTTCCGCCAGGAACTCAAATTGCCGGGCGTCGTGCAAAAAACCGTGGTCCTTGCCAAGTGCATCGACAAGATAGGGGAGTTCCAGGCGCAGGCCCGAGCGAAAGGTGTTTTCTTCTGATGACATCTGCATGGAGAAAGGTTACTTTTACTTACAACGTGGATAATTTCTGCAACTTACACACAAGGTTCACAAGTCGGCAATGCAAAGAATCGCAAAAAACAGGATGATCATTCCGGCACAGGCCATCGACGGTCTCGAAGATTGCCGGGAATTGCCTCATGACTACCTTCTGGTAGGCCAGGGAGGGATATATTCCACCCCGACGCTGGTGCAGACGGTGCTCGGTTCGTGCGTTTCCGTGACCATGTATTGCGCAAAATATCGCTGGGGCGGAATTTTTCACGCGTTGCTTCCGCGCATCGGCGATTTCTCGGGGGGCAGGACAAGCGGCGATCAGTACCGCTACGTCGATTCTTCGATCTGGAGTCTGCTCCGGGAATTCGCGAAAGCGGGGATTTCAGCAAAAAGCATTGAATGCAAGGTTTTTGGTGGGGCCTCGCCGCTACATCAGAACTGCGACGCCTCGGCCGGAAACCGCAACGTCAAGGTCGCCATGGAAGTCCTGGCCGAGGAGGGGGTGACGGTCAGCGCCTCCAGCGTCGGCGGCAACGGCGGCCGCAAGCTGTTCTTCAGAACGGACACGGGATTGGTGCTGCAAAAGCGTTTCATCGTCACCACCTGCAAAGAATGCAAGAGTTGACACCGTAGGGGCAAAAAATTTTTTGCCCTCCCCATGCGCCACCCACGCGCCATTCCCAACGCCCGCCCCCTCCATACTGATCCCACAAAATCCTAATCCACCCAATCGAACGTCCTGGTCACGGCCTTTTGCCAGCCCGCGAACAATTCGGTGCGTTTTTCTTCGGCCATGTCCGGAATCCAACGTTTGTCCTCTTCCCAGTTGTTGTACAATTCCTCGCGCCCGGACCAGAAACCAGATGCGATGCCCGCCGCGTAGGCTGCTCCGAGGCAGGTGGTTTCGGCCACTTTGGGGCGGATGACCGGAACGTTCAGGATGTCGGCCTGGAACTGCATCAGCAGTTCGTTGTAGACCATCCCGCCGTCGGCCTTGAGTGTTTTAAGCTCCACTCCGGAATCCTTGTTCATGGCCAGCACGATGTCCTTGGCCTGGTAGGCGGTGGCTTCAAGCACGGCCCGGGCGAAATGGTTGCGGTTGATGTAGCGGGTCAGGCCGACCATGACGCCGCGCGCGTCGGGACGCCAGTAGGGGGCGTAGAGGCCGGAGAAGGCCGGAACGATGTACATGCCGCCCGTGTCCTCGACCTTTCTGGCCAGGGTCTCTATCTCCGGGGCCGAGGAGAACATCTGCAGGTTGTCGCGCAACCACTGCACCAGGGCCCCGGCGATGGCGATGGAGCCCTCCAGGCAGTAGGACGGCTTGCGACCGCTGAACTGGTAGGCCAGGGTGGTGATGAGTCCATGCTTGGACGGAATGGGCTCGTGACCCGTGTGCATGAGCAGGAAGCAGCCCGTGCCGTAGGTGTTCTTGGCCTCGCCGGGGGCAAAACAGGTCTGGCCCACCAGGGCCGCCTGCTGGTCGCCGACGGCTCCGCAGACCGGGACGCGCGCGCCGATGGGCCCGTCCTCGCTGGTGGGGCCCCAGGTGTCGCTGTCCGAGGACGGCACGATGCGCGGCAGGCCCTGGAGCGGAATGTCCATGATCCTCAGGATTTCTTCGTCCCAGGCCAGGGTTTTGAGGTCCATGAGCATGGTCCGGCTGGCGTTGGTCACGTCGGTCACGTGCGCGCCGCCCCTTGGACCGCCGGTCAGCCACCAGATGATCCAGGTCTCGATGGTGCCGAAAAGGGCGTTGCCCTTGTCTGCGGCGGCCCTGGCCTCGGGCACGTTGTCCAGAATCCAGCGCATCTTGGGGCCGGAAAAATACGTCGCGACCGGCAGCCCCGTCACGGGCCGGAAACGGTCCTGGCCGCCGTCGGCGATGAGCTGCTTGCACAGTTCGTGGGTGCGGGTGCACTGCCAGACGATGGCGTTGTAGTACGGCTTGCCCGTGAAGCGGTCCCAGACCACGGTGGTTTCGCGCTGATTGGTGATGCCGATGGACGAGAGCTCCGAGCCCTTGATCCCGGATTTGGCCAGCGCGCCCCGGATGACATCCTGGGTGTTGTTCCAGATTTCCATGGGATCGTGTTCGACCCAGCCGGGCTTCGGATAGATCTGCTCGTGCTCCTTCTGGTCCATGCCGACGATGCGGCCCCGTTCGTCAAAGATGATGAAGCGACTGCTGGTGGTCCCCTGATCGACTGCGCCTACGTAGCGGGCCATGTGCTCTCCTCCTGCTGGGTGTTTCACTCTTCCTACAGAATTTTCATGCGTTCTCAAACCACGAAGCGGGTCAGTACGTCGCCGGGCTTTATGCCGACCTCGTCCGGACTCAGTCCCAGGGCCAGGCCCAGAATTGTGGAAAAGAGGACGGCCGGTATGGTCTGGGGTCTTTTTTGATTCTCGCTGCCGAACTGCAATTGGCAATAGGTGCAGGCCGTGGCCAGCAGATCCGCGCCGGACGAGCTGGCGCCGGCCATTTTTTTGGCCACCAGCAGATCCGCGATGTTTTCGTCACGGCCGCGAAGCGGATACCCGCAGCACTCCAGGCGCAGTTCCCAGGGCAGGGGAGCGGCGCCGGTGGCGGCGACCAGGCGTTCGAAGATCGTCGGCGCCAGCGGGTCGTCGAAGTGGGTGATGTTCTCGGGACGCAGGGCATGGCAGCCGTAATGACAGGCAATTTTCAGCCCCTTGAGCGGGCGGCTCACGGCGCTCACCACACCGCCGGGCAGATCGTCGAGGATCTGCAGAAAATGACGGACGCGGGCTTTTTCCGGGAATTCGAGCCCTTCTTCATGAAGCAAATCCTTCATGCGTTGCTTTAGCTTTTCGTCCTGACCAGCCTGATGCCGCGCCTGCTGAAGGTTGCCGAAGCAGCATTTGCAGGGGGTCATCAGATCGAGACCGATGTTTTCCGCCAGGGCCAGGTTGCGCAGGGCGGAATAGACGGATGCGTCCCGGCTCTCGTGGCGCACGGGATAGCCGCAGCAGTTGAACTCGGGCCTTAGCAGCTCCACTCCGAGGCGGGTACAGACGGCCTCTACGCTCCGGCCGTGGATCGGCAGATGATGGGCGATCTTGCAGCCCGGAAAATAGGCGTATTTCATGACCGGCCCTCTTTCTTGCGCAGGATTTCCGCTCCCAGTTGCCTCAGCTCGTACAGGATGTCGGCCACGGGCACGCCCTGGGGGCAGTGTTCCTGGCATTTGTAGCAGGTGGTGCAGCTCCAGACCATTCGTGCGCCAAGGGTCTGGGCTTTGAGGCCCATGCGCAGCAGGTTCATGATCTGTTGCGGAGCGAGATCCAGATCCCGGGACGGGTCCTCGCTGACCGCGACCACCGGGCAGACGCCCGTGCAGGTGGTGCACTGCACGCAGCCCCAGAAGGATTCGGCCCGGTCCGCCAGACCGGCCCCCGTACCGCCGACCCTGCCCAGATCGCGCGAGGCAAGCTCCCTGGCCCATTCTCCGGCCGTGCGCTTGCGGATTTCCCCGTCCACTCCGGCCCGGCCCGCCTCGGTCAGGGCCTTTTTCGAGGCCATCCACAGGTCTTGCAGATCGATGCCGGCGGAACACACCTGCGTGCAGCGCAGGCATTCGGTGCAGATGTGGCTGCCTTCGACCAGCGCGGCGGAACGGTCGGGCGGGAGCCTGTCGTCCAGATGGCGGCGCAGGTCGGCCAGCTTGTCCATGGGCAGGATGTCCGGGTTGCCAAGCACCCGGTGCGCCTGGGCCACGCTGCAATGCAGGCTGCATTGCCCGCAGCGGGTGCAGGCGTCCAGGGCCAGCCCCCGGGCCAGGGTATGTTTGGGTGTGTCCGTGGCTCGTGATCCGCCGCGCGAGAGCAGATTGATGCCGGTCGCGACAGGATGAAAGAATTTGCCCCAGGGCAGAAGGGCAAGGCCCAGAAAGGCGAGGCCGACATGCACATGCCAGAAGAGGTCGCGTCCCTGATCGGCGATGTGCAGGGACGCGGGCACAAGCGCGGTCATGGAGCGCGAAACGAAGGCCGAGGACGTGGGGGAATGACATCCGGCGCAGCGATCCTCGTGCAGTTCGGCGCCGAGTTCGAGCATTTCGGGGGCCGTCGGCAGAAACTCCCGGAAGCGCACGCCGTTTTCCCTGGCCCAGTACGCCTTGAGGGAAATCAGCTCTTCTGGTTCGGCATCGACGAAATAATCATCCGTCATGCGCTTGAAATCTCCGGCGGACATGATCTTGAACGATTCCAGGAAAAAGCCGGAGACGAGCACGCCAAAGACCACGGCAAGGAGAGTCCAATCCTGCAACCTGCTGAACTTCTTGAGTGCCATGTAGCGATTCAGGAACAGGAGCGGCAGGCCGAGGACGGAGAACAGTCCGAAGAGATTGCGCAGGAATTGCCAGGGATCGAGGGTCGGTTCGTATCCGGCAAAGAGCGGGCGGGTGACGACCCCGTCCATGGCATGCAGGACGATGAGGGGCACGAAGCCAAGGATCAGGAGCGTGTGGCCGGTCCATCGCAAGGGGCTGCGCAGGGTGCGGCGGAGCAGGACGAGATCCGCAAGCCCTCCGCCGAGCATGCCAAGGAACCCAAGGATGCCGGGGCGCGGCCTGCCTTGCTCCGGCCGTCCCATGGCCGCGCCGCGCCTGAACCATCCCCGCATGCGCCAAAGAGCGCCGAGGCCCGCGCTTGCGCAGGCAAGAACGAGACCGATGGAAAAAAAGTCCATGCAGGCTCCTGTGGTTGAAAATTACAGGGAGGCCACCGCCTTGTAGGCCGTGGCTATGGCCAGCCCGGCTCCGCACTTCATGCGCATCCAGTCCTGGTGGGCCAGGATCGCTCCGGCGGCGTGCAGGCGGGGATGAAACACCCGGCCCTGCGCGTCAAGAGGGCGCAGGTTCTCGTCGGTCTCGATTCCGGCCTGATTGACCTCGTGTCCCTGTGGGTCGAAAAATTCGGGCCGATGCCACAGGGCCCGGTTTTCGGGCTGGCTGACGGGCAGATCGAAGACCGCCTCGAAAATGCGGTGGCGGTTCGCCTTCAGACCCTTGCCGAAGAAGCGGCCGCTGGCCAGGATCGCGCTCTTCGCGAAAATCTCCACGGATGTCGAACCGCTTCCGGCGGTGAATGAAAATCCCTCTTCGGAACACGCGGCTTTCGTGATCAGCTTCTGCGTATAGGTGCGCACCCCGAGGGCCGGAAGGCCACGGTCGAAGGCGGCGCGCAGCCGGGGACCGGCAATGGACGGTGGCAGGGTGGGGATCTCAAAGACCGGCCTGCCGAGCAGCTCTTCCAGATGACTGAGCACGGCCGTGGTGTCGGTCATGCCCAGAATGGCCGGAAAACCAACATATTCGGCGTCGGCGACGAACGGTGCGACGGTCTGGGCAAGCTCCGCCCGGCGTGCCGGGTCGGCCATGCTCCAGGCCATGTGTTCGGGATAGAGTTCGCCGCCCATGCCGGGAAATTTGATTCGCGCCACCTTCAGGTTCGGCCAGGAATCTTTCCGCACTTCCGCGATCTGTCTGGCGCTCAGGCCTTTGAGTCCGCTGAAATCGACGAGCAGCGTGGGCGCCTTCGTTTCCCAGGCCTTGACCCCGTTCCAGGCCGTGCAGGGCAAGAGATAGGTCGGCTTCATGGTCCCGGCGGCGGTCAGGGTCAGGGTGTTTTTGCCCGTGCGGCCACGGTAGCACAGGCCGTGGCGGCCCAGGAAGGTGGTGAATTGCTCCAGGGCTCGGCATATTTCATCGTCGCTGACACGGCAGTAGGGATGATCGGGGAGATCCCGGCGCAGGGCGACCAGGGCCGCGAAGGGGTCCTCCCAGACCTTTTGCTCGGCGATGGGGTGCACGGCTAGAAGGTCGATGAAGCCGGTGCTGAAATCGATGCCGCCCGTGGCTCCGGTCTGGGCCACGGACAGCCCCCGCTCGGCGGCGAACAGCGTCGCGGCCATGCCGGCAAAGCCCGAGCCGATGACCATGACATCATAGGTTTTCATGACGGCTCCTTGAAGGCGGTGGCGGGACAGTTCTCGCTCTCTTCGTCTCTGGTCGAGGGGGCGGGGCCGAACTCCAGGTCCATGGCTCCGCAGTGCAGGGCCTCCTGCAGGTCGGCCTGCATGAGCGGCACGCCCCAGAGTATCGGCGAAAAGCCTCGCCAGCGGCGCTCGGTGAAAGTCTTGAGCTCCGCCAGGCCCTGGGTGCCAGTGGAGACTTCGCGATCATAGAGGTGGCCGGTGATGCGCGGTCCGCAAAAACCGCCCTGGCAGGGGCCCTTGCCGACCCGGCTGCGCATGCCGATGGCCTTGAGCATGGAGCGGCCGCGCATGTCCTTGGCCTCGTCCACGATGGCGTCGATGACGCTTCGCGAGACCATCTCGCACTCGCACAGCACGATGTCGTCTTCGGCCCGGTTCTCCACCCAGCTTTTCGGCCCCCGGCCGGGCTCGGTCCATTTGCCCATGCTGGAAGGCGGGAGCGGTTCCGTGCGGGTCAGGCAGGGCGCGGCGACGCCAAGTTTGGCGCAGGCCAGATCCGCCGCCTTTTCGGCCATGAGCCGATATGTGGTGAGCTTGCCGCCGGTGATGGTCATGAAATTTTCCACGCCCTCGCCCGCGTGGTCGATGAGCGAGAAGCCCCGGCTGACCGCGCGGTCGTCACCGGCCGGGCCCAGGGAGACCAGCGGCCGCACTCCGGCGTAGGCCCGGATGTAGCGGGTGCGATCCAGGATGGGCAGCATGTCCCTGGCGTCGTCGATGATGCGGTCGGTTTCCGCCACGCTCGGGCGGCATCCGTCGGGCGTGGGCACGCGGATGGAGGTGGTGCCGAGGATGGACACGGTTCCGCCGGGCACGAGGATATCCGCGTCCGAGGGTGGACGCAGGCGGTTGATGACCCGGGTGGCGATGCGGTCCTGGGTGATGATGAGGCTGCCCATGGAATAGAGGATGTTGATGTGCGCCCCGGCCAGGGCCGCGATCCGTCCCGCCCAGGCCCCGGAGGCGTTGATGACCAGCTCGGCCTCGATCAGGACTTCGCCGCCGGTGGTTATGTCCCGGCAGCGCACGAGGGTGACGCGGCCGTCCGTGACTTCCATGGACACGGCAGCGAGGTTGCGGCGCATGGAGCAGCCAAGACTCATGGCCTGGGCGATGTTGTCCAGCGAGAGCATGAACGGGTCCACCGCGCCGTCCTGCACCGCGAAGGCGGCGATGAGATTCTCCGACAGGGCGGGCTCCATGGCGCGGGCGGTGCGCAGCTCAAGGCCCCGGCAGGGCACGCCGCTCTTGGCGCAGAGCCCGGAAAAATCGGAGACGTAGCGTTCGTCGTCTCCGCGCACGGCGACAAAAAGTCCCCCCGTATCCTCGATGCACTGCGGAGCGAGGCGGCGCAGGATGTCGCCTTCCTCCCGGCATTCCACAGCGGCCTCCACATCCGAGGCCACATAGCGCGCGCCGCTGTGCAGCAGGCCGTGATTTCCCCCGGAAGCGCCGGAATTGACGTCGCGCTGCTCGATCAGGAGCGCCTGCACCCCGCGCAAGGCCAGGTCGCGCAGCAAGCCCGCGCCGGTGACGCCGGCGCCGATAATGAGAACCCGGGTTGTGAGTATGGTCATGGGTGTCCTTGCAGCGTCAACAAAAACGAAAGGAAACGAAAAAGTGAACTTTTCCGCGCGCACTTTTGTCGTACAGCCGGAGGCGGGTGAAATCATGCTGGCAATGAGGAGCAAGCCATGGTAACAGCTTTCGCGGAGCATGCCGCCTTCTGGGGAGTTTTTTTATCATGAGCCGTTACATTCCACCAGAATTTTTTTCTTAAAACGACACATAGCGCAATTTTTTTTTCGAAAACGAAAGGAGAATCTATGGATGACGCTCGCACCGGCAAAGCCGAAGCCCAGGACACGGGGGCCCGGCATGTCACGGTCCGGCAACGCCATGCCGAAATGATCCGCATGGTCCGGGAGACGGGATTCGCGACCATCCAGTCCCTGGCCGACCATTTCGGCATCACCCCCCAGTCCGTGCGCCGGGACATCAACACCCTGAACGCCAAGGGCCTCCTGCAACGCTATCACGGCGGCGCGGGGCCATGCCTGAGCACCGAAAACCTGGACTATCTGGACCGCAAGGTACTCTGCCTGGCCGAAAAGAGAGTCATCGGCCAGATGGTGGCCCGGGCCATTCCCAACAAGTCGTCGCTTTTCATCAACATCGGCACCACCACCGAAGAGGTGGCCCGGGCCCTGGGCGGACACAAGAATCTGCGCGTCATCACCAACAGCCTCAACGTCGCCTCCATCCTGACCGGAAATCCGGAGGTGGAGATCATTGTGGCCGGCGGCCTGATCCGTCATCACGACGGGGGCATCGTCGGCGAGGCGGCCATCGACTTCATCCGCCAGTTCAAGGTCGATTTCGGCATCATCGGCATCAGCGGCATCGACATGGACGGCACGCTTCTCGACTTCGACTACAGGGAGGTGCGCGCCGCCCGGGCCATCATGGAAAATTCCAGGCAGGTCTTCCTGGTCACGGACCACACCAAGTTCGGGCGCAACGCCATGGTGCGTCTGGGCAACATCGAGGAAATCGACGCCCTGTTCACGGACAAGACCCCGCCGGTCGGCGTTCTCGACCAGATGAAGCGCGGGAACGTCAAACTGCACGTCGATGAAGGGACGAAAGATTGAGCGTTTACGAACAAAATAGGTTGGCTGACCAATTTTCTTTTTCAGTTGAGAAAAAAGATTTCGTCTGCTATGGGCTTTTGAACACGATCCGGCCCTCATCCAGATGCCGGAATTCATATCCTGCCATGGAGGAGCCGCATGGGGCTTCAGCTTGATTTCATTGACAGAATAGTGGACGGCGAAACGCACCTCAAGGACATTTCGCTCAATTTCGAAACCGGCCGGCGTTATGTGCTGCTGGGTCGCACCCAGGCCGGCAAGACCTCGCTCCTGCGCATCATGGCCGGACTCGACCGTCCGTCAAAGGGCAAGGTCCTGGCCGACGGCAAGGACGTGACCGGCATGTCGGTGCGCCGCCGCAGCATTGCCATGGTCTACCAGCAATTCATCAACTATCCATCCCAGACGATTTTCGAAAACATCGCCTCGCCCCTGCGCATCGCGGGGATGCCCAAGGCCGAGATCGAACGGCGGGTCATGGAGACAGCCCGGATGCTGCATCTGGAGCCCCTGCTTTCGCGCCTGCCTGCCGAGCTTTCCGGCGGACAGCAGCAGCGCACGGCCATTGCCCGGGCCCTGGTCAAGGAGGCCCAGCTCCTGCTCCTCGATGAACCCCTGGTCAACCTGGACTACAAGCTGCGCGAGGAGCTGCGCGACGAACTGCAACAGATCTTCGGCCAGCGCGAGTCCGTCGTGGTCTACACCACGACCGAACCCACCGAGGCCCTCATGCTCGGCGGCAACATCATCATCATGCACGAGGGCAGGGTGCTGCAGACCGGCCCCACGGCCGACGTCTATCATCATCCGGCCACGACGCAGGTCGCCGAAGTCTTCAGCGACCCGCCGATCAACTTCATCACCGCCGAGGTCGACACCGAAAAGGCGCATCTGCGCATCGGCATCGATCTGCCCCTGACCGGACATCTGTGTGATCTGCCGCCTGGCGCCTACAAATTCGGCATCCGCTCGCACCACTTCAATCTGAACCGCAAGACTCCCGATGACGTGGAGATCCGCACCATTGTCGAGCTGGCAGAAATCAACGGTTCCGAAACCTTTGTGCATTTTCACTATCGAAACAGGTCCCTGGTCCTGCAGGAACAGGGGGTCAGGACCTTCAAGGCCGGGCAGGAGATTTCGGTCTTCGTGCGGCCCTGCGATGTCTACGTGTTCGGAGAGGACGACCGCCTGGTCAAGGCGCCTGCATGTCCCGCCACTTGCGCCCATAGCGTCAACTAAAGGATTTTTTCATGGCCAAAATTGAACTTGAGAACATCGCCCACAGCTATCGGGCCAAGCCCGCGAGCGATGACGATTTCGCACTCAAGAAAGTGCAGACGGTCTGGGAAGACGGCGGCGCCTACGCGCTTCTGGGGTCCAGTGGCTGCGGCAAGACCACCATGCTCAACATCATCTCGGGCCTTCTGACCCCAAGCCAGGGGCGCGTGCTCTTCGACGGCAAGGACGTGACCAAGCTGCCGCCGGAAAAGCGCAACATCGCGCAGGTCTTCCAGTTTCCGGTGCTCTACGACACCATGACGGTTTTCGACAACCTGGCCTTTCCGCTGCGCAACCGCAAGGTGGAGGAGAGCGAGGTGCGTTCGCGTGTGCACGAGATCGCAGAGATCCTGGACCTGAGTCCCTACCTGAACAAGCGCGCCAGCGGCCTGGCCGCGGACGCCAAGCAGAAGATCTCGCTGGGGCGGGGCCTTGTGCGCAAGGACGTCGCCGCCATTCTTTTCGACGAGCCCCTGACCGTCATCGACCCGCATCTCAAATGGCAGCTGCGCCGCAAATTGAAGGAAATCCACCACCAGTTCGGCCTGACCCTCATCTACGTGACCCACGATCAGACCGAGGCCATGACCTTTGCCGACAAGATCGTCATCATGTACGATGGCGCGCTCCTGCAAATCGGTTCCCCGGATGAACTTTTCGAGGACCCGGCGCACACCTTTGTCGGGTATTTCATCGGCAGTCCGGGCATGAACCTCCTGCCGTGCAAGGTGGACGGGAACCAGGCCGTGCTCGACTGCGGCAGCATCCCCCTTGATCCGGCCGTGGCCGCCAGGGCGGGGCAGGGCGAATTTCAGATCGGCATCCGTCCGCTGTACCTCGAACTGACGGACGAACCCCGTGACGGAGCAGTGCCCGGACGCATCGTCTCCGTGGAGTTCGAAGGCAGCAGCCGCATCGTGACCGTGGAATCGGGTTCATCCAAGCTCAAGGTCAGAGTCCCCGAAGGGCGGCCCATCCCGGCCGACAGCTGCTGGGTTGTCTTTCCGCCTCGGCGGACCAAGCTTTTTCGCGACCAGTATCTGGTCAAGTAGGAGGTGGGCGTGGAAAAATGGGAGAACAACAGGGCCTGGTTTCTTATCCTGCCCGTCTTTGTCATCGTGGCCTTCAGCGCCATCATCCCGCTTATGACCGTGGTCAACTACTCGGTCCAGGACATCCTCGGACCGGGGCAGAGCGTCTTTGTCGGCACGGAATGGTTTCGCGAAATGCTGACCAATTCCCGCCTGCATGACGCACTCGTGAAGCAGCTCATCTTTTCCGGTCTGGTGCTCCTGATCGAGATCCCGCTCGGCATCGCCATCGCCCTGACCATGCCCCACAAGGGCTGGACCGCTTCGGCCTGTCTGGTGCTCCTGGCCTTGCCGCTGCTCATCCCCTGGAACGTCATCGGGACCATCTGGATCATCTTCACCCGGCCCGACATCGGCCTCTTCGGAGCGGCCATCAACAGTCTGGGACTGGGCTTCGATCACACCGCCAACCCCCTGCATGCCTGGATCACGGTCATGCTCATGGAGGTCTGGCACTGGACGCCGCTGGTGGTCCTGCTGGCCTACGCGGGCCTGCGCTCCATCCCCGACGCATACTACCAGGCCGCCAAGATCGACGGGGCCAGCCGCTGGGCCGTGTTCCGCTACATCCAGCTGCCGAAGATGCGCGGGGTGCTGACCATCGCGGTGCTGCTCAGGTTCATGGACAGCTTCCTGATCTACGCGGAGCCCTTCGTGCTGACCGGAGGCGGTCCCGGCAACGCCACGACCTTCCTGTCCATCTATCTGGTCAAGCTCTCGACGGCCATGGATCTTGGGCCCGCCGCGGCCTTTTCCATCATCTACTTCCTCATCGTCCTGCTTTTCTGCTGGCTTTTCTATCAGGCTCTGCAGGCTGTGGGCACGGGGGACAAATCATGAGAAAACGTCATTTCATCCTGGTTTTCTATCTCGTCCTGCTGCTGCTTCCCATTTACTGGATGCTGAACATGTCCCTGCGCACCAACGCGGACATCATGCGCTCCTTCGAGCTCTTCCCGAGTTCCATGACCCTGGACAATTATGCCAAGATCTTCTCGGATCCGTCCTGGTATTCGGGCTACATCAACACCATGATCTACGTCAGCATCAACACGGTCATCTCCCTGGTCACGGCGCTTCCCGCCGCCTATGCCTTCTCGCGCTTCCGCTTCATCGGCGACAAGCACGTCTTCTTCTGGCTGCTGACCAACCGCATGGCGCCTCCGGCCGTTTTCCTGCTGCCGTTCTTCCAGCTCTATTCGACCTTCAATCTCATCGACACGCACATCGCCGTGGCCCTGGCGCACTGCCTGTTCAACGTGCCGCTGGCGGTCTGGATCCTGGAAGGATTCATGTCCGGCGTGCCTCGCGAGATCGACGAAACGGCCTTCATCGACGGGTACAGCTTCCCGCGTTTCTTCCTGGCCGTGTTCATCCCGCTCATCCGGGCGGGCATCGGCGTGACGGCGTTCTTCTGCTTCATGTTCAGCTGGGTTGAGCTGCTTCTGGCCCGCACCCTGACCACCACCGTGGCCAAACCCATCGCCGCGACCATGACCCGCACGGTCAGCGCCTCCGGCCTTGATTGGGGTCTGCTGGCAGCGGCCGGCATCCTGACCATCGTGCCCGGCGCGCTGGTCATCTGGTTTGTACGCAACCATCTGGCCAAGGGCTTCGCCCTGGGCCGGGTTTAGGAGGGCTGCCATGAATATCGCCTGGATGGCCTGGACGCCTGTCACGGCAGGTTTTTTCACGTTCATCGTGCTCATGCTCATCAGCATGACCATCTGGCAGATCATCTCTCCGAGCATTGCCCGCCGGGGATTTCTGCCCATCGTCACCACCCGTGGAGACCGTCTGTTCATAAGCCTTCTGGGCAGCGCATACATCCATCTGGCCTGGCTTGGCCTGACGGATCTGGCTGTCTGGATCGCTACCATGATATCCGTGCTTTTTCTTGTCACCGTCATGCGCTGGGGTTGAGATCAGGACACCAGCGCGGTGCAGCGAGGAAGGCGGAAACGGCGTTTTGGGGTTTGTTGGAATAACCGCAAATGGAGGTCCGTATGCAAGTTCGACGTGTACTCTTAACCGGAATGCTCATCGTGGCGTTCCTGGGCGTCACCACCCTTGGCTTTGCCGACGAGGCAGCCCAGAAGGCGGCGGCGAAAAAATGGATCGAAGAGGAGTTTCAGCCTTCGACGCTCAGCAAGGATGAGCAGATGAAGGAAATGGAATGGTTCATGAAGGCTGCCGCCCCGTTCAAGGGCATGGAGATCAAAGTCGTCTCCGAAACGATTCCCACTCATGAATACGAGTCCAAGGTCCTGGCCAAGGCCTTCTATGACATCACCGGCATCAAGGTCACCCATGACCTGATCCAGGAAGGCGACGTCATCGAAAAGCTGCAGGTTCAGATGCAGTCCGGCGAAAACGTCTTTGACGGTTACGTCAACGACTCGGACCTCATCGGCACCCATTTCCGCTATGGCGCCGTGGTCAACCTGACCGACTGGATGGCTGGCGAAGGCAAGGACGTGACCCTGCCGACCCTCGACATCGACGACTTCATGGGCAAATCCTTCACCACCGGTCCCGACGGCAAGCTCTATCAGCTGCCCGACCAGCAGTTCGCGAACCTTTACTGGTTTCGTTACGACTGGTTCCAGAAGCCCGAGCTCAAAGAAAAGTTCAAGGCCAAATACGGCTATGAACTGGGCGTGCCGGTCAACTGGTCCGCTTACGAAGACATCGCCGAGTTCTTCACCAACGACGTGAAAGAAATCGACGGCAAGGCCATCTACGGTCACATGGACTACGGCAAGAAGGCTCCCGATCTTGGCTGGCGTTTCACCGATGCATGGCTGAGCATGGCCGGCGCCGGTGACAAGGGCATCCCCAACGGCGTGCCTGTCGATGAATGGGGCATCCGCGTGGACGGCTGCCGTCCCGTCGGCGCCAGCGTCTCACGTGGCGGCGCCGCCAACGGCCCGGCCGCCAAGTACGCCCTGCGCAAGTACATGGACTGGCTGCGTCTCTATGCACCTCCCGGCGCCCTGGGCATGGACTTCTATCAGTCCCTGCCGAGTCTGGCCAAGGGCAACGTCGCCCAGCAGATCTTCTGGTACACCGCCTTCACCGCCTCCATGGTCGAAAAGGGCACTCCGGTTGTCAACGAAGACGGCACCCCGAAATGGCGCATGGCTCCCTCACCCCACGGCCCATACTGGGAAGAAGGACAGAAGCTCGGCTATCAGGACTGCGGTTCCTGGACTCTCCTGAAGAGCACTCCTGTTGACCGCCGCAAGGCCGCCTGGCTCTTCGCCCAGTTCTGCGTGGCCAAGAGCACCTCTCTGAAAAAGGCTCATGTCGGCCTGAACCCTGTTCGCGACTCCGACATCCGCCACCAGTCCTTCACCGACCGCGCGCCCATGCTCGGCGGTCTGGTTGAGTTCTATCGCAGCCCGGCCCGCGTGGCCTGGACGCCCACCGGCACCAACGTGCCCGATTACCCCAAACTGGCACAGCTGTGGTGGCAGAACATCGGTGAAGCCGTCTCCGGCGAAGTCACCCCTGAAACCGCCATGGACAACCTGGCCGCCGAACAGGACAAGATTCTGGAACGCCTTGAGCGCGCCAATGTGCAGGGCGAATGCGGTCCGAAGATGAACGAGCCCCGGGACGAGCAGTACTGGCTCGACCAGCCCGGCGCTCCCAAGCCCAAGCTCGAAAACGAAAAGCCCAAGGGCGAAACGGTCGACTACGACCAGCTGATCCAGGCCTGGAAGGCCGGAAAGGTCAAATAACCTCCAGGGCACGGCAACACACGGGGGAGCGTCTTCGGATGCTCCCTTTTTTGTTGGTGCGCCCGGCAGGGCGCACCCACTTGGAGGTGAAAGTCCTCTGCGCACCCGACAGGGGGAAGCGCTAGCTGGACGGCAAGGGTGTCCATCGCGAGGTGGAATCTGAAGGAAGCCGCAGGCAAAACCCTGGCTCGACGAACAGAAACCGCATATGAGGCGGCCGCGCCGGATGAGAAGGCCAATATCTTCAAAGTCCGATACCTGTACGGAAGGCGCGGACGTAAATGCGGCGGGCATAAGGGGGAAGGTGGGTGTGCATTACCCGGGGAGGTCTGGGCGTTTGCCATGTGCTACCCGCGTCGAGAGGCGCGGGGATGAGCGCCCAGAAGTCAGCAGAGGTCATAGTAGGTCCCTCGACCGGACTGAAGGACCGAACATGTAACATGGGGCAGGAGCCTGAATTTCGATGACCAGCAGTAACGCAGAAGGGCAGAGACATTCTGTCGCCATGACCGAGGGTAGGGGACGGAATCCCCGAGAGCAGGTCTGTGGTGCGGATGTGGTCACGGCAAGGACGGGGCTCTCCTGGCCGAAGGCTATGGACGTGATGGAAGCGGTGGTCGAACGCGAGAACATGCGCGCCGCAGCAAAGCGTGTGCGCAGCAACAAGGGTGTCCCCGGCGTAGACGGCATGCGTGTCGAGGATGTTTGGGGGTACTACGGTCCTCATATCGAGAGGTTACTTTTGGACGGGAGCTACGAACCGCAACCGGTCCTGGGGGTCGAGATTCCCAAGCCCGGAGGCGGTACCAGGCAATTGGGTATCCCTACGGCCATGGACCGCTTGGTCCAGCAGGCGCTGCATCAGGTGCTCACGCCGATCTTCAATTCGGGCTTCTCCGACTCAAGCTACGGATTCCGTCCCGGTAGAAGCGCGCATCAGGCCGTGCAGAAGGCACGGGAGCATGTCGCCGCCGGCAAACGATTCGTGGTGGACATGGATCTGGAGAAGTTCTTCGATCGCGTGAACCACGACGTGCTCATGGCGCGCGTGGGCCGCAAGATTGGGGATAAGCGGGTGCTCGGCCTTATCCGCCGGTTCCTGCAAGCGGGGTTGATGACGGGCGGGCTGTGCAGTCAGCGGTCGGAGGGCACTCCGCAAGGAGGGCCGCTCTCCCCGCTGCTGTCGAACATCCTGCTGGACGACCTGGACAAGGAACTCGAACGCCGAGGTCATGCGTTCTGCCGATACGCGGATGACTGCAACATCTATGTGCGCACCCGCCGCTCGGGGGAGCGCGTCATGGCCTCGATCAGCCGGTATCTGCAAACCCGGTTGAAGCTTCAGGTGAACGCCGCCAAGAGCGCGGTGGACCGCCCCTGGAACCGTAAATTCCTTGGGTACAGCATGACGTTTCACAAACAACCGCGGCTGAAGGTGGCTCCTGCGGTGGTCGCCCGGTTGAAAGAATCGGTACGCGAGGCTTGGCGCAAGGGGCGCGGTGGCTCCCTACAAACGGTGATTGACTCACTCTCGCTGAAGCTGCGTGGCTGGGTGAATTACTTCAAGCTGGCCGAAGTGAAGAACGTGTTCGAGGAACTTGACGGGTGGGTTCGGCGTCGCCTGCGCTTGATCCTTTGGCGTCAGTGGAAAAGGTCGCACACTCGGGCCAGGAAGCTGATGCAGAGGGGCTTAAGTGAGGCTCGTTCGTGGAAGTCAGCCACCAATGGGCATGGGCCATGGTGGAACTCGGGAGCCTCGCATATGAACGCGGCCTTCCCCAAGAACTACTTCGATAAATTAGGACTCGTGTCTCTGCTGGATCACTACCATAAAATTCAATGTGTTACATGAACCGCCGTATACGGAACCGTACGTACGGTGGTGTGGGAGGACGGCGGGGGTGACCCCGCCTCCTACCCGATTCGCGGGCATGGGCGAGGGGGTATGCAGGCCAAGGCGGCGGGGCGGCGGACGCGACAAAATTTCGGCACGGGGGAAGAGCATGACGTATTCGGCGATTGCGGAAATCCTGGTCATCGGCAACGAGATTCTCATTGGCGACATCCAGGATACCAACACGAGCTGGCTGTGCGGGCTGATCAATTCCAGGGGAGGGCATGTGGCGCGCGGGACCATGCTGCGCGACAACGTGGACGAGATCGCGGCAGAGGTCGGGCGCGCCCTTGAACGCGGGGCGGACGTCATCTTCACTTCCGGCGGGCTCGGCCCCACGGCCGACGATCTGACCCTGGCCGCGGTGGCCCGGGGCCTTGGGCTGCCGCTGGAGCTGCACCCCGAAGCCTTGCGCATGGTCAAGGAGCAGTACGACAATTTTCACGCCCGGGGCATCATGGCCCAGGGCGGACTCAACCCCGGCCGCGAAAAAATGGCCTGGCTGCCCAAGGGTGGCGTGCCGCTCTTCAATCCGGGAGGGACCGCGCCCGGCGTGCTGGTTCGAAAAGGCCGGACCTGCGTCATCTCGCTGCCGGGAGTGCCCTCGGAACTCAAAGGCATCATCGAAGTCTCCCTGCAGGATTTCATGCAGCAGACCTTCGGCGACGGAGGCTCCCTCGGCACGGCGCTGCGCGTGCTCTGTAACGACGAATCCATTCTGGAGCCGGTCCTTGGCAGGGTGGTTCCAAGGCATCCCGGAGTCTACATCAAGTCCCTGGCCTCGACCGTGGGCATGACCCCGGAACTGGACATCACCCTGACCGTCACCGGCGGCAGGGCTGAAGAGCGCACGGCGCTTCTGAAGGCGGCGGTGGAGGAGTTGTCCCGGGGGCTGACGGAGGATGGGATCGGGTTCAGGGAAAGGGCGTGAACCGGAAAAAAGCGGAAAAAAGCATGGATTCCCGCCTTCGCGGGAATGACACGGCAGCGACACGTGAATACGCAGTCGGTCCGGGAGCTGCCCCGGCACGCCACCACGGCGTCATCCCCGCGAATGTTTGCCCGGCATGGGCAGGCGGGGATCCATCCTCCCGACCTGCCGGACAATGACGCTCAATAATGGTACGTCCTGCCCGCCATGATGGTCGTGGCCCGGAAGAGCTGCTCGTAAAGCACCACCTGGGCCAGCTCGTGGGGCATGGTCAGGGGGCTCAGGCTGAGCTGGACCTGGGACCTGGCCAGAAGCTCCGGCGACAGCCCCATGGCTCCGCCGATGACGAAGCAGCAATCCCCGACGGGATTTTCAAGCAGCGGGCGCAAAAACGAGGCGAAATCCACCGAAGTGAAAAGCCTGCCCGTCTCGTGCAGGGCCACGAGGGCGTCCTTGGGGCCAATTTTTTCAAGAATGCGCAAGGATTCAAGGCGTTTTCTTTCCGCTCCCTCGGCCTGCGGGCAATCCTTGACATTCTGGACATCGATGCGCACGACAGGCGTAAGCATTTTCGCGTAGTGGGCTATCGCCTCAAGGTAGTATTTTTTCTTTATTTTACCGACAGTTATGATTTTGAGTCTGTACATGTTCCTCCGGGATTTCTGCGGATTCTTCACCGTCGAATCGGGCTTTTCATGTTTTTTTGCGTTTGCGTCGAGGGATTGATTTTCAATAAAATCAAGGGCAATGATACAGCATTGCCTATCGTTGCCTCCCGGAATATTCCGGTCCGGCAGCGGGTCATGGATAAATTTCCAGCCACGGTCTTTGGAGGTGTTGCATGAACAGCAAGGTAGGACAAGGCGATCAGGACGTGAAAGTTGAGCGGACAGCGGAAGATTCCAGTCTGCTCATTGCCTGCGACAACGACGGCAAGAAGGTCGTGCGCAAATCTTTTCGCGTGCCGGTGCCTCACGGGCTGGTGACCATGAACCATGACGGACTGAAGCACTCCGTCAAGGACCTGTCCATGTACGGAATCGGGCTCTCCGTGACGAGTCCCGACGCCTTCGTGATCGGCAGCGTTCTTAGCGACGTGCAGATCGTCTTTCCCGACCGTTCGTTTCACGTAGATGTCCGCATCGTGCATATCTCCCCTTACGAAGGAGAGACTCTCATTTGCGGCATGGAGATAATTAATACCCATGATTCCGGTTATATAGACTGGATGACGCGGGTGGTCTCCGAAATCAAGAGTTCCGTCCTTTCAAGCGTCACCAAACCTTCCTGAAGCGGGAAAGCAGATGAGCACAAGCGAGCAACACGACATTCTCGGCGAACTTTTTCGGGAAGACAGGAACCTTGCGGCCGTGCCCGGCCTCGAAGAACTCGATTCTCTGATTCACGCCTGCCTGGCGCCGACGGCTCCGCGCCCCGCGACCGGAAAAAAAGTCCTGCCGCTCAAGTCCAAGGCCGGGGCGAGCAGAAAAAAGACGACCCATTATCTGCGCGAAGACGTGTTCGACGGCTTGACCCAGGCCAAGGTGATCCTGAAGCGGTTGCTGCCCGAAGGAGCCAAAGGCAGGGCGTCCAAATCCAATCTGGTCAATTATGCGGTCAATACTCTGCTCAGGGAAATCGAGGAAAAGGGCGTTGATAGCCCCATCATCAAGAGAATCCTCGAAAAAAAATGAAGTAACGGCAGGAGGCTGTCAATGAAGGTGATCTGTCCGCAGTGCAAGAAAGAGCACAACATCGATGAATCAAAGATCCCTGCGGGCGCCACGGTGGCGCAGTGCAGGGCCTGCGGCCATCGATTTTCGCTTTTTGAACCGGCCCCTGAAGAGCAAGCGCCAAAACCCGGACCGCGCAGGATCGGCGTGACCCTGAGCAAGGGCGGGGTGGGCAAAACCACCACCTCCGTCAATTTGGCCGCCGGCCTGGCCCTGGCCGGGTACAAGGTGCTTTTGGTCGATACGGACACCCAGGGACAGGCTTCCTATCTGCTGGGGCAAAAGCCCCAGGTCGGACTGACGGAACTGGTCACGGGCGAGTTGCCTGCCTCCGAAACCATTGTCCAGGCTCGGGAAAATTTATGGCTGCTGGCCGGTGGAAGAGCCCTGGCAGGCGTGAAGCGCATGATCGACCGCAAGGATTTCGGCGGCGAGCTGACCCTGGTCGAGGCTCTGGAACCCATTGAAAAGGATTATGATTTCGTCATAGTGGACACTTCGCCGGGATGGGATCCGCTGACGGTCAATGTCCTTTTCTATGTCTATGAACTCATTACCCCCGTATCCCTTGAAGTCATGACACTTCAAGGATTGGTTGAATTCTTGAAGAGCCTTTCGTCCATCCAGAAATATCGCACCGAAGTGACCCTGAACTACATCCTGCCGACATTTCTGGACAAGCGCATCAAGAATCCCGACGCCATCCTGGAAAAACTCAAGGACCTGTACGGGGAATATGTCTGCACGCCCATCCGCTACAATGTCCGGCTCTCGGAATCCCCGGCGTACGGCAAGACAATTTTCGAATACGCCCCGGGTTCCCACGGTTCGCAGGACTACCGTGACCTGGTGCGCAAGATCACCGGACGTCCGGAACTGTTCGCCTGAGATGTGCCGCATTGCATTTGAAATCCCTGCGTATTCGCGTGCGCAGGGATTTTTGCTTCATGAAAACCGGCCTGTTGCCGGATCGCCGCACGGGGTTTCCCCCCTTTTGCGGGCCAAGAGGTTGATGTGCCCAGAACTTTGATCATAGCCGAAAAGCCCTCCGTGGCCCGCGAACTGGCCGGTGTCCTTGGCGTCAAGGGACGTGGGGAGGGATTTCTGCAAGGGCCGGAGCATGTGGTCACCTGGGCCGTGGGGCATCTGGTCAACATCGCCGAACCCGCCGAGCAGAACCAGGCCTGGTCCGGGCGCTGGTCCATGCGCCAACTGCCCATGCTGCCTTCCCGCTTCACGCTGGGAATCCTTCCGACCACGGCCAGGCAGTACGAGATCATCCGCAAATTTCTGCTCGATGACGACATCGAGGCCGTGGTCAACGCCACGGACGCGGGGCGGGAGGGGGAACTCATCTTCCGCCGCATCTATCTGCTGGCCGGGAGCACCAAGCCGATAAAGCGCCTCTGGGCCAACGACATGACCGAAAAAGGCCTGCAAAAGGCCTTCGCGAACATGGTCAGCGGAGAGGAAAAAAGAAATCTGGGACACGCCGCCTTTGCCCGGGCCGAGGCCGACTGGCTGGTGGGCATGAATTTCTCCCGACTCTTCACCCTGCGCGCGGGCAGCCTCATCACCGTCGGACGGGTTCAGACGCCGGTTCTCAAACTGCTGGTCGAACGCAGGCGCGAGATCGAAAATTTCGTGCCTCGGGATTACTGGACCGTGGAAGGCGAATTCGCGCATCAGGCCGAGACGTTCAAGGCGACCTGGTTCGCGGCTCCGGATTTCAAGGATTCCAAGATTTGGCAGGTGGAGGAAGGGCAGACGGTGGTCCAGGCCTGCGTCGGAAGGGATGGAGAGGTCCTTGAAATGGAAAAGAAGAAGGGCAGGCAAAAGCCGCCGCTTCTTTTTGACCTGACCAATCTGCAAAAAGAAGCCAACTCGCGTCTTGGTTTTTCGGCTCAGCAGACGCTCTCCATCGCCCAGGATCTCTACGAGAAGAGAAAGCTGATCACCTATCCGCGTACGGACTCACGGTATTTGACCCGGGAGCTTTTCGCCGAATGCCTGGACAACATGCGCGCGGTGTACGCCCATTTTCCTGAAATTTCCCAGGCGGCCGCCGCCAACATCAAGGCTGGAAAGAAAAAATTCGAATGCGTCAACGACAAGAAGGTCTCGGATCACCACGCCATCATCCCCACGGCCCTGCGCGCCAACCCGGCCACGCTGGGCAAGGAGGAGTGGGCCATCTACGAAATGATCTGCAGACGTTTCGCGGCGGCCTTCATGGATGACGCCACCTTTTCCGGTTCGACCCTGTGGATCGGGGTGGAAGGGCATCGCTACCGGGCCACGGGCAAGATATTCCATGACAAGGGCTGGCTTGAAGCCGAACCCTGGCGCGCCTCCGAGGACAACCCCCTGCCGAATTTGCGCAAAGGGGCGGCCGTCACGGCCCAGAACCTGGAGTTGGTCGCGCACAAGACCAAGCCTCCGGCGCATTTCACCGACGCCACGCTTCTTGCGGCCATGGAAACGGCGGGCAAGCTCATCGACGACGAGGAGCTCCGGGACGCCATGAAAGAGCGCGGCCTCGGCACTCCGGCCACTCGCGCCCAGATCATCGAGACCCTGCTCGCCAGGAAATACATCGGCAAGGACGGCAAGCGTCTCGTGGCTACGGATCTTGGCTGCTGGGCGGTGGACGTGGTCTGCTCCATGATCCCGCAGGTGGCTTCGCCCGAACTGACCGGCGAATGGGAAAAGAGACTCAAGGAAATGGAGCAGGGCGGATATGCGTATGGCGTCTTCATGCATCAGGTTCGGGAGATGGTCAGTACCGGAGTGAACCGGGTCAAGGGCAGCAACGCACGCCCGCCCGCGTGTCCGGTGGTTTCGGACAGACGGACGAACAAAGAGGTGAACCCATGAGTTCCATTCTGATCGTCGATTCGGACGGCAAGGCCCTGTCCGTCATGCAGCGCAGGCTGCGCAGGAATTTCGAGGCTCACATCGCCCTTGGACCACGCAGCGGCCTGCAGCGGATCAGGGAAGAGGGGCCGTATGCGCTGGTCATGGCCGAATTTTCCATGCCGGAGATGGACGGTGTCGATTTTCTGGCCGAGGTGGGAAGATTGAGTCCGGAGAGCGCCCGCGTGCTCATGAGCCGCACTCCCATGGACGTCGCGAATCTGGTGCGGGCGATCAACGAGGGAAAGATCCAGCACGTGCTGTCCCCATCCTGCGAGGATGAGGCGCTGATCGGCGTCGTCCAGGAAGGCGTCAACCGATACAATCGCATATCGGCTTCGATCGGGAACATGCAGGAGGTCCATGCCATCTTCGCCAAAGCCGTGCATGAGCTTGTCTGCTGGCTGCGTGCCGACGTGCGCGGGGTCATCAGTCCCTTGCTGCCCCTGCTCCGAGACCTTGGGCAGAAGGCGGGCAATCCGAGACCCACGGTCACCGAGACCGCGCTTCTGCTTTCGATCATCGGGCTTATCGTCCTGCCCCCGGCCTTGCTGGAGAAAATAGTCCAGGGCGGATCACTCAGTGACGATGAACTGCTGGCGCTCGCGGGCCATCCGGAACATGCGGTGGAATGGGTCAGGCATTTGCCGCAATTGCGGGAAGTCGCGGATGTTCTCCGGGATTACGCCAACGCCTTGCATCTGAGTTTGCTGCCCGAGACCGCGGAACCGCTGGAGCGGCCGGTCATATCCACTGAAGGCACGCTTCTGGCCATGGTCATGGAATATCGCCTGGGCGGCTATGCGCGGCTTGAGACTGCCGGGATTCTGGACCGCATGCGTCGCGGCAGCATCTATTCCAAGGCCCAGGTCAAGGCCTTGGAAACGGTGCTTATGGCGCTTGATCAGGACGAGGTCGAGATCGGTCTGGACAGTCTGGCGCCGGGAATGGTGCTGTCCAGGGCCGTCATCGGCACCCGGGACGCCGTTGAAGTCGTCATGGTTCCGGAAGGATACGAGTTGTCCCGGACGACCATTGTCTTTCTGCGCCAGTCGGCACGCCATGGCCAGGTCCGGGAACCTTTTTTCGTGCGAAAGCTGAGCGTCATTCCTCAAGAAGGTAATGATACCGCTTGAGATTTGAGTAGGTCCATTCCAGAATTTTCTGCATTTCCGCCGTGACCCCCTCGGTGTGAACCTGGCCCTGATAATGGTTCAGATAATAGGCCAGCGTTCCCGCATCTTCCTGATATACCAGAACAATTGAATACTGAGAGGCTATGCCCGGGCGATCCGGAAATTCGGCCTGGGTAAGCACATTGAGGACGAATTTCTTCTTGTTCGAGACTTTGAGTTCAAAAAGCTTGCTGGCGATGACCTCTTCCTTGAGCTTGTACGAAAGCAGGGTGCCGCTTTGATCGGAGCCCCGACTCTGGATGTCCAGGGGGAATTTGCCCGACGAGTCATCCTTCGGGATGTCGGCCGCCGGTATGGTCTTGGGCTGTTGTTCCTGCACGGGCCGTGCGATGCCGGGGGTTGAATTGTCCTGGGTCTCGGCCCACACGGGCAAGGCGACAAACAACACAGTCAAGACGATCAAGAGGGTCGGAGCGCATTTCATGGGAAGACCTCGTGTTGTGGATTCATCAAGTCACGGTTCAAGTTCATAACAAAAGAGAAGCGACATAGGCAATGGCCTGACATTGCTCAACCTTGGTTTTCTTAAAGTTAACATAATTTTCATTATGAGACAAAAGAAAACGACTGCGTGGAGTGGTTCGGGAGTCCTCGATTGGACTTTGATGGCCTTAAATAGGCTGGAATGAACAAATGGACTTCCTTGAAAGGCGCAGACAAAAAAACCGGATCGGCGTTTCTGCGCCGATCCGGTTGATCAGGATATTTTTACGTGCCTGTCATGTCCCGGGTCCATCAGTCCATCCCGGTCCGTGCAAGTTCATTTCAGTCCGTCAGGTCCACCCATCGGATCAACCCATCAGGTCCAGTTCACCAAATTCACTCCGGGCTTCATTTCCCGGCTTTCTTCTCCCAATCCTTGAGAAACGCGGCAATGCCCTTGTCCGTCAAGGGATGGTCAATGAGTTGCTTTAAGATCTTGAATGGCACCGTGGCGATGTGGGCTCCCGCCATGGCCGCGTCCAGGACATGCAACGGGCTGCGTATACTGGCCGCGATGATGCGGGTTGAAAAGCCGTAATTGGCGTAGATGCCCAAAATCTGGTGCACCAGCTCCATGCCGTCCTGACCGACGTCATCGAGGCGTCCCAGGAACGGGCTGACGTAGGCCGCACCCGCCTTGGCCGCAAGCAAGGCCTGGGCAGCGGAAAAAATGAGGGTAACGTTGGTCTCGATGTCCTTGGATTTCAAGATGCGCACGGCTTTGAGGCCTTCGGCCGTCATGGGCACCTTGACCACGACATTGGGTCCAAACTGCATCAGCTCCTTGGCTTCACGGACCATGCCCTCGGCATCGAGCGCGATGACCTCAAGGCTGACAGGCCCCGGTACCAGCTTGCAGATCTGTCCGGCGATGTCCCGCCAGTCATCGGCTTCCTTGCTCATGAGCGAAGGGTTGGTGGTCACTCCATCCACGAGCCCCATTTCCATGGCGGCCTTGATCTCGGTCAAGTTAGCGGTATCAATGAAGAATTGCATGCTTACCTCCCCCTGGCAGACCGTTCAAGAAATGGTGAGATGCATGGAAGCCAAATAATCCAGGACTCGCAGCGGATTGCGCATACATGAGCGGTCTGGATTTTTTCCCTGGCGCAGCAGCTCGCCTTTTTCAAGGGCCTGAGAATTTGGATTTTTTCAACAGCCAGCTAGTCGATCATTTTCAGATATTTGTCCCGGCATTCATAACTGCAGAAACAGCGCACCTCTTCACCTTCCTTGATGCGGATGTCCGAATCCTTGGAAACGTAGGTTCCGCAGATGGGATCCTTGACCAGAACGCCTTCCTTGGCCAGCTTCTCTTCCTGCTTGTTTTTGACCTCGACCTTCTTCTTCTTGTCATTGGTCACGAGTTTGTAAAGGATGAAGCACACGGCAGCCAGAATGACAAATTTAAGCATTATTCACCTCGGGGAATGGCGTTTGTGGCCTGCAGAATCCGATCGCCATCAAGGCGATACGGAAGCCGGGACAGCCACTGTGATGGACAAAGGTCCCGGATGCGGATTTCCGGAGCCAGGTGCATGAGCGGAACGAGCACGAACGCCCTTTCAAGCATTCGTGGATGAGGAATCTGCAGGCGCGGCGAATCCCACTCCACGTCACCGTAGAGAAGGAGGTCGATATCGATGATTCGTGGCCCCCAGTGAGTCGTGCGAATTCGGCCCATGCGCGATTCGATGTCGGCCAGGACGTCAAGCAGCTCTTCGGGGGAATACGGGGCGCGGACGAAAATACGCGTCACGCAGTTGGCAAACCAGTCCTGATCGCGCATCCCCTGCGGCTCCGTCCGGAAAATCGGGGACACGGCGTCCACCTCAAGACCGGGGGCATCATGCAGGGCCTTGACGGCTTGATGGACATTGGCCACCGGGTCCCCCATGTTGGACCCCAGGCCGATATATGCGTGAGAGGCGCTTGGTTTGGGCATTGGTTGAAAAAGCTACCTTTTTCAGCTTGTGCAGGCAAGAGGCCAGATGTACCTTGCCGGGAATGCACGAAGAAATCGACGCTTACCTCCAGCACCTGACCGTCATTCGCGGCTTGGCCGAAAAAACCGTCGAAGCGTATGGTTCGGATCTGCTTTTCTTCCGGGAATTTCTCACTGATCTTGGCGGCAGCCTCGGCAAGGTCGATGAACACACCCTCTTCCTTTATATGGTGCATCTGCGGCGAAAAGGGCTCAAGAACACGTCGATGGCCCGCAACCTCTCAAGTTTGCGGGGTTTTTTCGATTTTATGGTGCAGGAGCGCCTGCTTGATTCCAGTCCCGCCGCCCTGCTGGACAGCCCCAAGCTGGTCCGCAAACTGCCCGAAGTCCTGTCCCGGGAAGAGGTCACCGCCCTTTTGAACCGCCCTGTCATGAACGTCCGCCTGGGTTTTCGGGACCGGACCATGCTTGAGCTGCTCTATGCCTGCGGGCTGCGCGTGTCCGAACTGGTCTCTCTTGCGCTCCCCGACTTCGATCCCCAGGCCGGGCTGCTGCGCGTCCTCGGCAAGGGCAGCAAGGAGCGCTATGTGCCCCTGCACGAGTCCGCGGTCAGCCTGCTGCTCGCTTACCTGCAGCACTGGCGCCCTCTTTTCGGTCCCAAGACCGACACGATATTTCTCAATCGTTCGGGTCTGGGGCTTTCCCGACAGGGCGTGTGGAAGCTCTTGAGCCGCTACGCGCTGGAGGCCGGGATAAACCGTCCGGTTTCGCCGCACACCCTGCGCCACTCCTTTGCAACGCACCTGCTCGAAGGCGGTGCCGATCTGCGCACCCTGCAGATCCTGCTCGGCCACAGCGACATCATGGCCACGGAAATCTACACCCACGTGCAGTCCGCCCGCATGGCCGCCCTGCACCGCAAATTTCACCCCCGGTCCTGAAATGCCCCCCGAAACCCCTTTCAACACGGTCATCACCTGCCACGCCAACGCGGATTTCGACGCCCTGGCCGCCATGATCGCGGTCAGCAAGCTCTATCCAGGCGCCGCTCTGGTCTTCCCGGGCACCCAGGAGAGTTCGCTCAAGGATTATTTCATCCAGAGCGCCATGTATCTCTTCAATTTCAAGAGCCTCAAGGATCTTGACCTGAATGCGGTGCGGCTTCTGGTGGTCGTGGACACCAGGCAACGCTCGCGGCTCGCGCACGTGGAGCCTCTTTTTGCCTTGCCGGACCTTCAGATCCATCTCTACGACCACCATCCGGCCACCGATGACGCGCTCGATGCGAGCCTCGACATCTATGAGGCCTGGGGGGCGACCACGTCCATCATCGTCGCGAAACTCAAGGAAAAAGCCCTGACGGTCAGCCCCGACGAAGCCACGATCATGGGCCTTGGCATCTTCGAGGACACGGGCGGTTTCACTTTCAAGTCAACCACCGAGCACGATTTCGAGGCCGCGGCCTGGCTTCGGACCATGGGCATGGACCTTGACGTCATCCGCGACATCATGAGCCGCGAACTGTCCACGGAACAGGTCGCCATCCTGTCCGAGCTCATCGATTCCGCCACCACCCATACCATAAACGGCGTCGACATCGTCATCGCCGAGGTCGTGCTCGACACGTATGTCGGAGATTTCGCCCTGCTCACCCACAAGCTCATGGACATGGAGAACATCCGCGTGCTCTTTGCCATCGGCCACATGGGCGACCGCATCCAGCTCGTGGCCCGCAGCAAGGTTCAGGAAGTGGATGTGGGCGTGGTCTGTTCGTCTTTCGGCGGCGGCGGCCACGCCTATGCGGCGTCGGCCTCCATCAAGGACCGCACCATTTCTCAGGTAAAGGATGAGCTTTTTGCACTACTCTATTCGCTCATAAATCCCCAGATGGTGGTCAGGGATTTCATGTCCTCGCCCGTGGTCCGCATAAAGGCCGCCCAGAGCGTGGTCCAGGCGGCGGAGGTCATGGTCCGTTACGGGCTAAAAGCCCTGCCCGTGGTCGAATACGGCGACCAGGTCTGCGGCATCATCGAGAACAGCGTGGCCGAAAAGGCCGTCGGGCACGGCCTTGGAGACGAGCGGGTCACGGAGTACATGCTCGAGGATTTTCATTTCGTGACCGAGGACCAGGACCTCTACCAGGTCATGGAGATCATCCTTGGGCATCGCCAGCGTCTGGTCCCTGTGCTGCGCGGCCAGGAACTGGTCGGGGTCATCACGCGCACGGACCTGATCAATCTCATGGTCCAGGAGCCGGCCCGCATTCCCGAGTCCCTGCTTTCGGACAAGCGCCAGGAGAAGAACATCCGCCAGATATTGCTGGAGCGCCTGCCCAAGGACATCGTTTCCCTGCTTCAGCTTGCCGGGCAGACCGGACAGGAGCTTGACGTAGCGGTCTACGCCGTGGGCGGATTCGTGCGCGACATGCTGCTTGGCATCCCCAACGATGACATCGATCTTGTGGTCGAAGGCGACGGCATCGCCTTTGCCCAGAATCTCGGGCGCAAGCTCGGGGCGCGGGTACGCCCACATTTGAAATTCCGCACCGCGGTGCTCATCCTGCCCGGCGGCCAGAAGATCGACGTGGCCACGGCCCGCCTCGAATACTACGAGTATCCGGCCGCCCTGCCCATCGTCGAACTCTCGTCGCTGAAGATGGACCTGTACCGCCGCGATTTTTCCATCAACACCCTGGCCATCCACCTCTGCCCGCCCCACTTCGGGCGTCTGGTGGATTTTTTCGGAGGGCAGCAGGACATCAAGGACGGGGTCATACGGGTCCTGCATTCCCTGTCTTTCGTGGAAGACCCGACGCGGATCATCCGCGCCATCCGATTCGAGCAGCGTTTCCAGTTCAAGATCGGCGGACAGACCGAGCGGCTCATCAAAAATGCCGTGCGCCTGAACATCTTTCAGAAGCTCTCCGGAGCGCGCATCCGGCACGAACTGCGCCTTTTGGCCGAGGACAGCGCGCCGCTGGACGCCTTCATCCGTATGCGTGACCTGGGCCTTTTGCAGGAGATCCACCCCCTGCTCCATTTCCCGCAGACCAAGGAAGCCCTGCTGGAAGAGATCGAGCGGGTCATCACCTGGTACAAGCTGCTCTTCCGCGAGGAGGCCCCGGACATCTGGATCGTCTATTTTCTCGGGCTGGTGTCGGGCTTCGACACACATCAGGTCCAGGCCCTGACCTCGCGGCTCAGGTTTCCGCCCAAGCGCATCGAACTGGTGGAGTCCACCCGTCGCCAGTTGCGCTATGTGGCCATGCAGCTGGCGCAGTGGGGAAAGAACGGTGGGTCCGCGGCCGACCTGTACGACATCCTCTCCCCCCTGTCCCTGGAGGGCCTCCTGTACACCATGGCCAAGCAGCGCAAGCTGGAGCTTAAAAAAGCCGTCTCCCACTACCTGACTCATTTGCAGGACGTGGGCATCCTGGTCACCGGATCCGATATCAAGAAAATGGGTCTGGAACCTGGTCCCAGGTTCGCGAACATTCTGCGTGCGGTGAAGCGGGCCGTCCTGAACGGGGAAGTGCGCACCCGTGAAGATCAGCTGAAGTACGCCAGGCGTATGGCCGCATCACTCCAGGGGCAGGAGCCCAAAGCCGTTTCTTGACCAAAGCGGGGCAATTCTTTAACGATTTTATGTCATTTTGGTCTGTCGGACAATTTTTCGGGAAATCATCATTTTACCAGCTCTGGAGGACGTATGCGTACACGGATTGCACTTGTTTTGCTGGCTCTTTTGCTCATGGCCGGAAATGCCCTGGCCAAGGATGTCGTTTTTGCGGTGGATGCCACCTATCCGCCCATGGAAATGATCGACGCCGACAAGAACATCGTCGGTTTTGGTCCCGAGGTCGTTATCGCCATGGGCAAGGCCGGCGGATTCAACCCGATTCTCAAGAACACCGCATGGGACGGCATCTTCGCGGGACTTGCTTCCGGCAAGTACGACGCCATCGCCTCCTCGGTCTCCATCACCGACGAGCGCAAGCAGAACATGGATTTTTCCGATCCCTATTTTGAAGTGAAGCAGGGCGTCATCGTGCCCAAGGGCTCGGGCATCGCTTCCGTTGCCGACCTTGCCGGCAAGACCGTTGCCTCCCAGATGGGCACCACCGGCTACTTTCTGTGCAAGAAGATCGAAGGCGCCACCGCCAAGTCCTATGACGAGATCGGCCTGGCCGTGGAAGATCTCTACAACGGCCGTATCGATGCCGTCATCGCCGACGACGCCGTCGCCTCCAACTACGCACTGCAGCATGAGCAGTATTCCCAGAAGCTGACCCTGGCCTTTCTGATCGCCCCCGAATCCCCGGAATACCTGGGTTTTGCCGTGAACAAGGGCAACAAGGAAATCGTCGATCTGATCAACTCCTCCCTGGCCGCCATCAAGGCCAGCGGCGAGTACGACAAGATCTACGCAAAATGGTTCGGAGCCAAATAATGTCATGACCGGGGCAAACGCCCCGGTTTTCCTTTTTTTTCAGCGATTACGACAAGGCCAGTCATGAACCCACAATATTCCACAAAAGCTGTCAAGATCGACATCGGCGACGGCGCGGCCATCCCCCTGAAAAAGGACTCGGGCCTCTTCAACGCATGGTGGCTCACCTTTTTCGGCGCCATCGGCATCATCATCTATCTGTGCGTGACACAGCCCGAGCCATACTGGCGGATTCTGCAATTTCTTCCCGACGGCGTCCTGGTCACCTTCCAGGTCACGTTCCTGTCCATCATGCTTTCCCTTGTGCTTGGGCTCATTACAGGTCTTGGCCGGCTGTCTCGCAACAAGGTCCTGAACCTGATCGCCTCGACCTACGTGGAAGTCATCCGAGGAATCCCGCTCCTGGTGCAGCTGTTCTACATCTATTTCGCCCTGGGACGGCTTGAGCTCTTCAAGGATCTTCCGCCCATGGCCGCGGCTGTGCTCGCCATGGGCATCTGTTACGGCGCCTACATGGGCGAGGTATTCCGGGCAGGCATCGACTCCATCGACAAGGGACAGGCCGAAGCGGCCAGATCCCTGGGTTTCAATCGTCTCCAGACCATGATGTACGTAGTCCTGCCTCAGGCCTGGCGGACCATCCTGCCGCCGGTGGGCAACGAGTTCATCGCTCTTTTGAAAGACAGCTCCCTGGTCTCCATTCTGGCCGTGTCGGACCTGTTGCGCCGAGGCCGGGAATTCGCCAGCGAATCCTTTCTGTACTTCGAGGCTTACACAATGGTGGCCCTTGTCTATCTGGTCATCACGCTCTTCTTGTCCAAGGCCGTCAGTAAAATGGAGCAGAGGTTGAATTATTATGAACGGGACTAGGCCCATCATCGAAATCAAGAACGTCTACAAGTTCTTTGGCCAGTTGCAGGCATTAAACGACGTCAGCCTGTCCATCAATTCCGGAGAAAAGGTGGTCATCATCGGTCCCAGCGGATCGGGAAAGTCCACCCTGCTGCGTTCCATCAACCGCCTCGAAACCATTGACAGCGGAAGCATCGTGGTCGACGGACAGGATATCAACGCCAAGGATAACGATATCAACCTGATCCGCCAGGAGCTGGGCATGGTTTTCCAGAGCTTCAATCTGTTTCCGCACAAGACGGTGCTTGGCAACCTGACCATGGCACCCATGAAGCTGAAAAAAGTGCCGGAGCTTGAGGCCAAGAAACGGGCTCTCGCCCTGCTCGACAAAGTCGGCATCCGGGAGAAGGCCGAGGTTTATCCAGCCATGCTTTCCGGCGGGCAGCAGCAGCGCGTGGCCATTGCCCGGGCGCTGGCCATGAACCCCAAGATCATGCTCTTCGACGAGCCGACCTCCGCCCTGGACCCCGAGATGATCGGTGAGGTCCTGGACGTCATGGTCACCCTGGCCAGAGAGGGCATGACCATGGTCGTCGTGACCCACGAGATGGGTTTTGCCCGCGAAGTGGCGGACCGGGTCATCTTCATGGATCACGGCCAGATCGTCGAGACCGGAACTCCGGAGCATTTCTTCACCAGCCCCGAACATCCGCGCACCAAAAAATTCCTGAGCCAGATCCTGTAGACATGAAAACACTGCACGCGCCATGGCGCATCAACTACATTCTCGGCCCAAAGCCCGACAGCTGCGTCTTCTGCCTGCCCGAATCCACGGACGGCGACGAGGATCGCTTCGTACTGCACCGCGCCGAGAACTGTTTCGTCATCATGAACATCTTTCCCTACTCCAGCGGGCACCTCATGGTCACCCCGTATCGACACGTCAGCAACATCACCGAGCTCGACACGAGGGAAAGTCATGAGATCATGGACTATGTACAAAAGTGCTCTTTTATCTTAGAGCAGGCTTTCAATCCGCACGGAATCAACATCGGCGTGAACATCGGCGAGGCGGCCGGCGCCGGGATCAAGGAGCATCTTCATGTGCACCTTGTGCCGCGCTGGAACGGAGACCACTCCTTCATGGCCGTCATGTCGGAAACAAGCGTTCTGCCCGAGCATCTGCGCTCGACATACAAGCGCTTGAAGCCCTATTTCAACAACCTTCAACGGTAGAGGTGATACGGATGCGATATCTCAAAGTGCTGGGCCTGGTAGCCCTTTTCTTTTTCTCCATGCTCTTCTTTGTTCAGAACCATGACATCCTGATTCAGGAACTGGCGCTGGAGCTCAAGGTTTTCGGCTGGCACTACCAGACCGAGGCTGTGCCCTTCTACCTGATCATCCTCATGGCTTTCGTGATCGGTTCCCTGCTCTGCACGTTCTATTTCTTCCTGGAAAAAATCCGCCTGTCCAAGCAGTGCCGCCAGTACAAGAAGGAAATGGACGCCCTGGAGCGTGAAGTCGCATCCCTGCGTCCCAAGACCATGGATGAGTACACCACCCCGGAATCCACCGAAAACATCCAGAACTAGCACATCTGGAACGATCCGTCGTCCACTCTGCTGTCGTGCGTCCCAAGGATCATCCCTTCGGGACGCAATTTTTTTCCTCATACCGGGTAGCTCATGCATAACAAAACACTCACCGCTCTTGAATCCAAACGCCACTGGCTCATCACCGGCGTTGCCGGTTTCATCGGCTCCAATCTGCTGGAAACCCTGCTGCGCCACGATCAGCAGGTCACGGGACTGGACAATTTTTCCACCGGCCACAGGCACAATCTAGGCGAAGTCCAGGGCAGCATGACTCCCGAACAGTGGGCCCGCTTCCGCTTCATCGAAGGCGATATCCGGGACCTGCCCACCTGCATGGAAGCCTGCCGGGGCGTGGACTACGTCCTGCATCAGGCCGCGCTCGGCTCGGTGCCCCGCTCCATCGTCGATCCCCTGCTGACCAACGCCAACAACGTGACCGGCTTTCTGAACATGCTCGTCGCCGCCAAGGACAGCAAGGTCACGCGCTTCGTGTATGCGGCCTCAAGCTCCACCTATGGCGATCATCCCGGCCTGCCCAAGGTCGAGGAGACCATCGGCAAGCCGCTGTCTCCCTACGCCGTGACCAAGTACGTCAACGAGCTCTACGCCGAGGTGTTTTTAAAGACCTACGGCATGGACAGCGTGGGCCTGCGCTACTTCAACGTCTTCGGAAAGCGGCAGGATCCCGAGGGCGCCTACGCGGCGGTCATCCCCAAATGGTTCGCGGGGCTGCTGCGTGAAGAGACCGTGTGGATCAACGGCGACGGCGAAACGAGCCGCGACTTCTGCTTCATCGACAATTGCGTGCAGGCCAACATCCTGGCAGCATGCGCCACGGCTCCTGAAGTGGCCGGGAGCGTGTTCAACGTCGCCTTTGGCCAGCGCACCACCCTTGGCGAGCTTTTTTATCTCATCCGCGACGAGGCCGCCAAGTTCAAGCCGGCCTGCGCCGAAGCGCAGCCCTCGCACAGGGATTTCCGGGCCGGGGATGTGCGCCATTCCCTGGCGGATATTTCCAGGAGCCGCCGGCTGCTCGGCTACGACCCTGCCTTTGGCGTCCGCGACGGACTGGCCCGGGCCGGAGAGTGGTACGCCCGGCACCTGGGCTGATTGATTGAAAAATTACAACGAGTTGGACTGCAAAAAAACGTTGGGGGCAAACAAATGCAATGGCTAAGGTCCCTCCTGGGACTGCGCGACGACCACGCCGACCTCTTTTCGCCCGTGCCGCCCAATCCGGCCCTGGACGCCCTGGCCGCCATCGACGACCTTTCGCGGGCCATGCGCAACCATCATGGAGCGATCGAGATCTGCTCGGCACTGGGCAACCTCTACCGCATGCGCGGGGAGCTTGACCGGGCCATTCAAATGCGCAGCTCCCTTCTGCAACGCGCGGATCTCGGCCGCGAGGATCAGTCCCGGATCTATTTCGAGCTCGGCCGCGACTATTCCCGGGCGGGCATCCTCGACCGCGCCCAGGAGGCCCTGCGCAAATGTCGCGATATCGGCGGCGACAATCCCGCCCTGGAGCTGGAGCTGGCCCTTCTGCACGCCAAGGGCGGGGATTTTCTGGCCGCCAGCCGTCAATACAGGAAAATGGGACTCGATCTGCAGGCTGCGCATTACCTGGTCCGGGCCGCCACGACCGGAACCGAGGCCGCTGACCAGGGCCTGTTGGCGGAAGCCCGGGAGATCTATCCCGCCTCTCCCGAGGCCTGGCTGGAAGGGATCATGTTTCAGATCAGCCGCGAATCCTGGGACGATGTCATCGCGCTGCTCGACCAGGGACTGGGATCGGTCGGCACGCATCTGGGCTTCG
Source organism: Desulfomicrobium macestii (assembly GCF_014873765.1). Taxonomy (NCBI): domain Bacteria; kingdom Pseudomonadati; phylum Thermodesulfobacteriota; class Desulfovibrionia; order Desulfovibrionales; family Desulfomicrobiaceae; genus Desulfomicrobium; species Desulfomicrobium macestii. The sequence goes on from NZ_JADBGG010000012.1 coordinate 86,464, forward strand.
TGCTGCTCGATCCCCTGCTCGACTACGAGGATTCGGGCGTGCCGGTGAAGGCCATCCTGCCCGCGGCGCATCTGGACGCCTTGCTGGCCGTCATTGACAGGCACCCTCCGGAACTTGCCCCGCTGCATTACGCCGGATGCCTGCTGCGCGCCCACGGCCGCGTCGAGGAGGCCAAGACCTGGCAGGAGAAAACCCTGCTCATGAGTCCGGCCTTCTGGCCTGCCCGCCTGGAGCTTCTGACCATGTCCCTGCCCGAGCAGCAGATGACTCCGGTGTTCGAGTTTCAGCTGGAATTCCTGCTGCGCCGCGCACGCGAGGCGAAACGCTTTGTTTGCGCCCGCTGCGGATTGAAACGCGGCCAGATCTTCTTCTGCTGTCCCAAGTGCATGTCCTGGCACTCCATAACCATCCGCCAGCTCCTCAGCGACGAAGCGTCATGAACACGGTCAAGGTCACGCCCATGATGGAGCAGTACCTGCGGGTCAAGGGAGAATATCCGGGCACCCTCGTGTTTTTCCGCATGGGAGATTTTTTCGAACTCTTCTTCGAGGACGCCGAAATCGCGGCCCGGGAGCTGCAGATCACGCTCACCAGCCGCAACCCCGGCGCGGAAAATCCCGTGCCCATGTGCGGGATGCCCCACCACGCCATCGACGAATATCTGCGCCAGCTGCTGGACAAGGGCTACAAGGTGGCCCTGTGCGATCAGGTCGAGGACCCCAAGCAAGCCAAGGGACTGGTCAAGCGCGAAGTGACCCGGGTGCTGACCCCCGGCACCGTGGTCGAGGACATGAACCTCGACGCCAAAGGCCACAATTTTCTGGGCGCCCTGTACTGGGAAGCCGACCTTGGCGGCGGACTGGCCTGGGTCGATTTTTCCACCGGGGCCTGGTCGGGCATCCAGACCAAAAGCGAGGCCGTGCTCTGGCAGTGGCTGGTCAAGATGAACCCGCGCGAACTGCTCCTGACCGAAACCCAGGCCCTGCCCAAGGGATTTGAGCAGTGGCAGGCCAAGCTTTCGCGCTATCCGCAAAAATCCTATTTCGACGAGCGCGGGGCCCGGGACAAGATCCTGCGCGCGCAGGCCGTCCCAACCCTGCAGACCCTCGACCTTGACGACAAGCCCGCCCTGATCCGCTGTTGCGGCGCGCTGCTGACCTATCTGGAGCTGACCCAGAAGCGCGACCTGAGCCATCTTGCGCCCTTCACCCCTCTGGATCTCTCCGCCACCCTGCTTCTGGACGAGGTCACCGAGCGCAATCTGGAGCTTTTCAGAACCATGGACGGCAGCAAGGGACGCGGCACCCTGTGGCAGGTCCTGGACCAGACCCAGACCCCCATGGGTGGCAGGCTGCTGGAAACCAGAATGCACCAGCCCTTCAAGGATCTCGGAAGCATCCTGCCCGTGCAGGAGCTGGTCGCCTATCTGCACGACGGCGATATGATCCGCGAGGATCTGCGCCGGGCGCTGGACAAGGTCTACGATCTGGAGCGCCTGTGCACGCGCATTGTCGTCAACCGCTCGACACCCAAGGATTTCGCCGCGCTCAAGGCGTCGCTGGGCGTGCTGCCGCGTCTGCATCAGGCTCTGCTTGAACTTGAGTCCCCGCCGCCACGCCTTGGCGCACTGCTGCGCGACTGGGATGATCTGGACGACGTGCACGCTCTGTTGGCCCGCGCGCTGGCCGATTCCCTGCCGCCGGTCATCACCGAAGGGGGGCTCTTCAGGCCGGGCTATGACGCGGCCCTCGACGAGCTCATGGACCTGACCGATCACGGTGAGACGGCGCTGACGGACATGCTCGAACGCGAGCGCACGGCCTGCGACATCCCCAAGCTCAAGCTCGGGTACACCAAGGTCTTCGGGTACTATTTCGAACTGAGCCGGGCCGTGGCGGCTGAACCGCCTGCCCACTTCATACGCCGCCAGACCCTGGTCAACGCCGAGCGCTACATCACCGAGGAGCTCAAACTCCTGGAGGAGAAGCTCCTGAGCGCTTCTGACCGGCGTAAGACCTACGAATACCAGCTTTTTCTCGCCCTGCGCGAGGAAGTGGCCGGACACCGCTCCCGTTTCATGCACATGGCCAAAATTCTGGCCGAGCTTGATTGCGCCCAGGGGCTCGCCCATGCCGCGCGCAAATGGGAATGGAGCAGGCCCGAACTGCACGACGGGCTTGAAATCGCCGTCAAAGGCGGACGCCATCCCGTGGTCGAGGCGGTGCAGGGCCGCTCGGGTTACATCCCCAACGACCTGACCCTGGACGACTCGGGCCGGGTGCTGCTCATCACCGGACCGAACATGGCCGGTAAATCGACGGTGCTGAGGCAGGTGGCGCTCATCTGCATCCTGGCCCAGATGGGCGGGTTCGTTCCCGCCGCCAAGGCCCGGCTTGGACTTTGCGACCGCATTTTTTCCCGGGTTGGCGCATCGGACAACCTGGCCATGGGCCAATCGACCTTCATGGTCGAAATGACGGAGACGGCACGCATCCTGCGGCAGGCGGGCAAGCGCTCCCTGGTCATCCTGGATGAGATCGGACGGGGCACGAGCACTTTCGACGGTCTGTCCCTGGCCTGGGCCGTGGCCGAGGAGCTGGCCCGTCGTCAGGGCGGAATCCGCACCCTTTTCGCGACGCATTACCACGAGCTGACCGTCCTTGAGGAACGCTTGCCCGGGGTGCGCAATTACAATATCGCCATCAAGGAATGGAAGGGCGACATCGTCTTTTTGCGCCGCATGGTCCCGGGGCCCGCGGACCGCAGCTACGGCATCGAGGTTGCCCGGCTGGCAGGCGTCCCGGCCTCGGTCGTGACCCGGGCCAAGGAGATCCTGGCGGTGCTGGAGCGACACGCTCCCGGCGGGGCCAAACGCAACGACTTCATCAGTCGGCAGGTCTCCCTGCCCGGCCTGACCAAGGCGGCGGTTCCACAAAAACAGCCCGAGGAACACGAGGTTCTGAAGGCCCTGAAAAAACTCAACGTCAACGAGCTTTCCCCCCTGGACGCACTCACCCTGCTCCACCAGTGGAAAGCAATGGCAGGATTGTCATGAAACGCACTCTTTTCCTGTTTCTTGTTCTCGTGCTCGCCGCCTGCGGCAAAAAGGAATGGCCGCAGCCCATCGTCAGCGATGAGATGATCCAGATCAATCACATGGAGGCCCGCATGGAAGAGGGCTGCGTGCTGATCAATGCCAAGCTGGGCGGACGGCTGGTCAACCTCGAATATTTCATGGTCGAGATCGAGCAGGACGGCTGCCCCACCTGCCCGTTCACCCCGTCCTTCGTGCGCAAATACTACCCCTACAGTTCCGGGGTGTACCGCCAGGAAAACAGCTACATCTTCACCATCTGCGAACCGCTGCCGGGCCAGACCCTGCGCATCCGCCTCAAGGCGGACAACACGCACCAGATCATCTCCCCGGCGCTGTCCGAAATCATCACCCTGACCCCATCCGCCCCCTAATCCCCCAAAGGAGAACATACATGCACTATTTTCAATACAAGAATGGTCAACTTCACGCCGAGGACATCGCCGTGGCCGATCTGGTCTATGAATACGGCACTCCGCTCTACATCTATTCCGCGACGACTTTAAAGCGCCACTACAAGGCCTTCGATTCCGCCTTCGAGGGCATCGACCACCTGACCTGCTACTCGGTCAAGGCCAACTCCAACCTGAGCTTCCTCAAGATTCTGGCCCAGGAAGGCGCGGGCACGGACATCGTCTCCGGGGGCGAACTTTTCCGGGCGCTCAGGGCCGGAGTGGACCCGAAGAAGATCGTCTATTCGGGTGTGGGCAAGAAGGTCGTCGAGATCCAGGAAGCCCTCTTCGCAGACATCCTCATGTTCAACGTGGAGTCCGTGCAGGAGCTTGAGCGCATCAACGAAGTGGCCGCCGGGCTGGACAAGGTCGCGCGTGTCAGCCTGCGCATCAACCCCGACGTGGACCCCAAGACCCACCCCTACGTCTCCACCGGCCTCAAGGAAAACAAGTTCGGCCTGTCCCGCCCCGATGCCCTGAAAGCCTACGCCCTGGCCAAGAGCCTGCCCAATGTCGAACCCATCGGCATGGATTGCCACATCGGCTCCCAGCTGACCCAGCTTTCCCCCTTCATGGAAGCGCTGGACAAGCTCAAGGAGTTTCATGGCCAGTTGCTGGAGATGGGCATCAAGATCAAGTACATGGACTTAGGAGGCGGCCTTGGCATCACCTACAACGAGGAAACCCCGCCCCACCCCGAGGAGCTTGGCAAGGCTCTGGTCGAGTCTTTGAAGGATCTGGACGTGACCCTCATCCTCGAGCCCGGCCGTGTCATCGCCGGAAACACCGGCATCCTCGTGACCGAAGTGCAGTACACCAAGACCAACGAAGACAAGACATTCGTCATCGTCGACGCGGCCATGAACGACCTGGTTCGTCCCTCCCTGTACGGTTCCTACCACCGCATTGCTTCGGTGCGTGAAGGAAACGGCGAGGAAATGACCGCCGACGTGGTCGGCCCCATCTGCGAATCCGGCGATTTTCTGGCCAAGAACCGCACCTTCCCCAAGGTCGGCCAGGGCGATCTGCTGGCCGCCTTTTCGGCCGGAGCCTACGGGTTCGTCATGTCCTCGCAGTACAATTCCAGGGCTCGCGCCGCCGAGATCATGGTCGAGGGCGACAAGCACGTGGTTATCCGCAAGCGCGAGGTCTACAACGACCTTGTGGCGTTGGAAGAGGATGGGCTGGCGTGCATCGGCCGACTGAAGAAATAGCCTTGCGGCTTGAATGAAAATCCCCCCGGCAGCTTCAGGCGGCCGGGGGGATTTTTTTGTGAAAGCGCGGAAAGCTTATTCAGGAGGGCCGGGCGGAAGATGAATGTGGACAGTCCATGCCCTTGCTCCCGTCCATGGGATCTTTCAAGCCATGCGACCTTTCAACCGCGCCGCCCGAATTTCTGCATCGCCATCAGCGCAAGCGCGCGCCCCAGGATCGCGAGCATGACCAGGGCGGCCACGACGGAAAGCAGACCGCCCTCCTCGGATCCCAAGTCACCGAGCCAGGCGTGCACCTCGTAGCCGAGCCAAAAATAGAGGGCATCGGCCGCCACGGCGCAGACGAGGGTGACGGCGATGATGGAACCTACGTAGATGATGGCGGATTTCTTGCCCAGCATCCTGCCGACCATGACCATGGTGGCCGCGTTGGTGGCCGGTCCGGCAAGCAGGAAGACCAGCAGCGCGCCGGGCGAGAAACCCTTGAGGGCCAGGGCCGCCGCGATGGGCGTGCTGGCCGTGGCGCAGACATACATGGGCAGGGCCACGGCCAGCATGGCCAGCATGGCGGTCAGCCCGCCGCCCGGCAACATGCGTCCCAGGTCGTCGGGCAGGTAGACGGTGATGACGCCCGCCAGCAGGATGCCAAGCGTGAACCAGGGCGCGATGTCCGCCAGCAGATCGTCGAAGGCGAAGCGCTGGCCGCCCAGAAAACGCCTGAAGCGCGATGGCGCGGCCGGATCGCCGCCGCAGGAACAGCAGCCGGAAGCGCAGGCCGACGCGGCGCCGAGGGGCGTAAGGTCCGGAGTCGTCCGGAGATCCTGAAGCGCGCCCTTGCCGATGCCATGCTCAGCATCCTTGCCGGGTTCCTTGACTGGTTCCTTGCCTGGATCCTTGTCTGCCGCGTCGATAAGCACGCCCGTCACCATGGCCGTCAGAAAGGCCGAAGCGGGGCGCAGCACGGTCATGAGCGGATCGAGAAGCGCCCAGCTCACGGCCATGGAATCCACGCCGGTCTCGGGTGTGGAAATGAGAAACGAGGCCGTGGCCCCCTTGCCGGCTCCCTGTCGCCTGAGCCCCGCCGCCGCCGGGATGACCCCGCAGCTGCACAGAGGCAGGGGCACGCCGAAGAGCGCCGCCTTGAAGATGTTTCCGGACTGATTCCTGCCCAGATGCCGCGCCACCAGATCGGACGGCACAAAGGCCCGCAGCAGTCCGGCCATGAAGAAACCGAACAGCATCCAGAGCGACGAATCGACCAGGATGTCCCAGCATGCCCACAAGAATTCGTTCATTCCCCGCACCTCTGCCGACAGTGATCAAGGGCCATGTCCATGAGCTTTTCGACGTGCTCGTCATGGATCGTGTAAAAAATCACCTTGCCCGCCCGCCTGCCGCGCACAAGCCTGGCCGTGCGCAAAAGGCGCAGCTGGTGGGACACGGCCGAAATGGTCATGCCCAGCACCGCCGCCAGGTCGCACACGCACAGCTCCCCAAGACGCAGGGCGTCCATGATCTTGAGCCGCGTCGGGTCGGAAATGACACCCAGAAGCCCGGCGGCTTCTTCGAGCACGCCATCGTCGGTCCTGCCCAGCAGCGCTCTGTTTACATTTTCTTCATGGATACAGCGGACTTCGCAGACATCCTTCATGGCAACTCCCTTTATGTTCGGACTAAGCGGCTCTTCATTGGATCAATGTTGGGTCAATAATCCGGTCAATAGTTGAACAGTTGCTCAAATATTGATTTAAAACGTCCAGGTCAAGGGCAAGGGGTGGGCCAGATTCCTCTTTCAAGGCGAGGCTCTTTTCCGTATTGTCTGGCCCCGGGCGCATCCCGGCCTCTCGTCCGGAATAGGACGGATAACATTTTTTCATTGAACACGAGTGCAGATGAACTCTCCGGAATCGGCCCAGCCCTCCGCACCGCCCCTCGACACGAAGGCCTTGGTGCATGTTTTTGAGCAGCTCTGGAAACATTCCAGCGATCCGTTCTGGATCTGCACGCCCGCTGGCGACGACTATGAATTGCTGTTGGCCAACGATGCCGCCCTGCGCCTTGACGCCAGGCAAATCGCCGGAAACACGGTGCGCACCATCGTCGGGTACGGCCCCGAGGGCGACGAACTCATTTCCGGATATCACCAGTGCATGCTCTCGGGCGAAGCCGTGACCTTCGAACAGCGCCCCCTCCTGCAAGGCAGCCGGCGATTGTTTGAAACACTGCTCGTGCCGGTGAAGAACGACACCGGCGACATCACGCATATCTGGGGCATGGCGCGCGACCTGACGCGCTTTCTGGTTTCACAGAACGCCCTGGTGCATCTGAACGAACAGCTCGAAGCCAAGATCCTGCAGCGCACCATTGAGCTCGAAGAGGCCAACAAGAGGCTGGCCGAACTGTCCGTCACCGACGGGCTGACAGGCATCGCCAACCGCCGCAAGTTCGATGTCGTGCTGGCCGAGGAATGGACCCGGGCTGTACGCGCGGGATCGACACTGGCGCTTGTCATGCTCGATATCGATCACTTCAAGAAGTACAACGATCATTACGGTCACCAGCAGGGCGACGACTGTCTCAAGCGGGTGGCGGAGGTATTGCGGGCGGGCGCACGCCGTCAGGGGGATCTTGCGACGCGCTACGGTGGCGAGGAATTCTGCATGATCCTGCCCGATACCAGCCTGGACGGGGCATTTGAGATCGCCGAACGGCTGCGGCGTGAAGTGGAAGAGCTGAACATGCCGCACGAGCAGTCGGACTTCGGCAGGGTCACGGTCAGCCTGGGGGTGGCGGCGAGCACGCCAGGCAAGGATCAGGGCCCGGCCGAACTCTTGCGTCTGGCCGATGCATCCTTGTACCGGGCCAAGTCCGAAGGTCGAAATTGCGTCCGGGGCTCTTCACCCTGGATCGTTTGAATTTCCTGTCAGGGGTGACAGTGCTGCGAACACACGCATGATTTCGGCTTGAAAAAAAATCCGGGAGAAGGCGCAATTTTTTCCAAGACGGCCTCCCCCTCTGTGGTCTATCAGCTTGCCCATGTCCTGCCCGTCCATCAATTTCCTTCATGTCCAGCCCGGTCTTGAAATGAGCCAGGTCGCGCGCAGCAGCCATGTCTTCCCCCGCCATTTCCATGACGATCTTTACGCCATAGGACTCATGCATCAGGGAGCAAGCTACTGCCTCGGCCCGTCGCATTCCGAAGCCACCGTGCGGCAGGGACAGGCATGTCTGATCAATCCAGGGCAGGTCCACTCCGGCGTGCCGATTTCGGACGACACCATATCCTACACCATGTTCTACCTGCGCGCGGATCTGGTGCGGAGCATGGCGGAAGACATGAGCCGTCGGCCCGAAGCGGCTCCCGAATTCACGATCTTGATCTGCGACCGCCCGGATCTTGTCATGTCCCTGTACAGGCTGGCGCAGAACCTGACCGCGAGTCACGGACTGGCGCGGGAATCGGCGCTGGTCAGAACCCTGGGGGACATTCTGGGGGCGCACTGCGGAGTGAAAAGCGAGTCTCCGGCTCTTCCCATGCTCGTCCGGCATGCCAAGGAGATGCTGCGCTCGAATCTGGACCATAAATTAACCTTGCGGGACATGGCGGCCGTGCTCGGGGTGAGCCAGTACCACCTGCTGCGTTCCTTCAAGCGGCAGACCGGGATTCCTCCCCATGTCTTCCGCACCCAGCAGCGCGTGGAACGAGCCAAGTCCCTGATCCGGCAAGGCATGGTACTGTCCGAAGTGGCCCAGGTCACGGGCTTTGCCGATCAATCCCATTTCAGCAACACGTTCAAGCTCTATACCGCAGCCACGCCGGGGCAGTACGCGCTTCTGCCCTGAGGCTTTCCGGTCCGCTCATCTTCATCAATTCAGGAGCCTGCATGAAATCCGAATCCCTTTCCATGACCGCCGTAAGCCCCATCGCCCTTCTGCCTCGTCTGGCCGTGCTGGGTGCGGTGGTGCTCTGGGGGGCATCCTTCTCGACCATGCGCATCGCCCTGCAGGACCTGCATCCGATGAGCGTGATGTGGCTGCGCATGATCATCGCCCTTGCGTGCATCCTGCCGCTGTACCGGACGGTGAGCCTGTCCGCATACCGCAAGGGCGACTGGAAACTGCTCCTGGCCGCCGTCGTTTTTCAGCCCTGCCTCTACTTCTGGCTCGAATCCGCGGCCCTTGGCCTGACCAGTTCGGCCCAGGCCGGGATCATCTCCGCCTCTGTCCCCCTGCTCGTGGCCGTGGCCGCCTGGATGATCCTCAAAGAGCCCCTGAGCACGCGCGTCGTCGGCGGCCTGCTTCTCTCCGTGGCGGGTGTCGCGGTCCTGACCCTCGGCGGGGAAGCCACCGTGTCCGCCCCTTCTCCGCTTCTTGGCAACAGCATGGAATTTCTGGCCATGGTCTGCGCGGCCGCGAACATGATCATCATCCGCATTCTGGGCAGGCGCTATGACGCCTGGACGCTGACGGTCATGCAGGTCGTCACGGGCTGTCTTTTCTTTTCACCGGGCATCGTTCACCTGCTGGATGTTCCGGCGGGCACTTTCGACATGCAGCTGATCCTGATCCTCGTCTTTCTCGGCGCGGGCGTGACACTGGGCGCTTTTTCCCTCTACAACTGGGCCATCACCCGCATGCCCGCGAGCACGGCCTCGGCGCACATCAATCTCATTCCCGTGGTCGCGGTGGGTTGCGGATTCGCCTTTCTGGGCGAAACCATGAACCCGTTGCAGATGGCCGCGGCCTGCGTGGTCCTCTTCTCGGTCCTCATGACCCAGAAATCGTAGGGGCGGCCCTACGTGGCCGCCCTCTTAACACACCATAAAAACGCCAGCCGCAGGAACCAAAAAAAGGGGCAGGCACAAAAGGCCTGCCCCTAAGATTGGGCGGTGTGGCAACGCATCGTTCAATGAACCATATCGTGCCGTGGTGGGCGGTGTGGCGACGCATCGTTCAATGGACCACACCATTTCCGTAGGGGCGGCCCTGCGTGGCCGCCCTCTTGATCAACGATCCTTCATCGGTATGTAATCCCGGATGTTCGGCCCCACGTAAACCTGGCGAGGGCGATGGATGCGGGTGTTCTCTTCCAGATGCTGTTCGTGCCAGTGCGCGATCCAGCCCGGCAGGCGGCCGATGGCGAACATGACCGGGAACATGTTCACCGGGATGTTCAGGGCGCGCAGGATCAGCCCGGAATAGAAGTCCACGTTGGGATAGAGCTTACGCGAAACGAAATAATCGTCATGCAGCGCGATCTCTTCAAGTTCCTGGGCGATGTCGAGGAACGGGTCCTTGATGTGCAGGGAGGCCAGCAGGTTCGTGGCGCATTCCTTCAGGACCTTGGCCCGGGGGTCGAAGTTCTTGTAGACCCTGTGCCCAAAGCCCATGAGCCTGAATTCCTTGCGTTTGACCTTCTCGATGCACTCCTTGACCGTGAGATCCCCGTCGCGGATGTTTTCAAGCGTGTGCACCACGGCGGAGTTGGCCCCTCCGTGCAACCGGCCCCACAGGGCGCAGATTCCGGCGGAAACCGAGGCAAAAAGGTTGGCTTCGCTCGATCCGACCATGCGCACCGTGGAGCAGGAACAATTCTGCTCGTGATCGGCGTGCACCATCAGGAACTGCGACAGGGCCTTCTGCGCTTCGGGAGTGGGCACGTGCTCCTTGTAAGGCACGGAGAACATCATGTGCAGAAAGTTTTCGCAGTAGGAGCGGCTGGGGTCCGGGTAGATGATGGGCAGCCCTGCGGACTTGCGATAACTGAAAGCCGCGATGGTGCGCACCTTGCTGACGAGCTTGGCCACGGCCTTGCGAAACACGGCTTCGGTCTGGATGTCCAGCAGATCAGGGTTGTAGGCCCCCAGGGAATTGATGACCGCCGAGAGGATGGCCATGGGATGCCCGTTGGGTGGAAAACCTTCGAAGTGGTGCATGAGATCCTCATGCAGCAGTGCCGTATCGCCGAGCATGGTCCGGAAGGCGGCCCGTTCCTCGCGGGTCGGCAGTTCGCCGAAAACGAGGAGCATGACCGTTTCCACAAAGGAACTCTGCCTGGCCAACTGCTCGATGGGGTAGCCGCGATAACGCAGAATTCCCTTCTCTCCGTCCACGAAGCTGATTGCGCTGTAACATGATCCGGTATTGGCGTAGCCTTGGTCCAGGGTGATGACCCCGGCCTGGCTGCGCAGACAGCTCACGTCCACCGCGACTTCGCCCTCGGTGCCGCGCACGATGGGCAGCTCGTAGGACTTGCCGTCAATGGTCAAAGTGGCTGTATCTTTTTTTTGCATGAATCCTCCTGCAATCTTTCCCCTCGCCAGGAAAAAGACCAGTCTTGAACACGTTCCGAGCCTGTCCTCGCTCAGGCGGGGACAGGCTCGTGCTCGTAAAGAAATCGTTTAACGGAAATCGATTGAATTATCCAGATGTCCCGAGGCGCTGAAAAAACGGGAATATTTCAACTTCCGGGTTCCCACTCCCAGAGGGGAAGGCGCATTTCGACCAGCTCCTCCTCGTAGTTATGGGATATGGTCAGGCCAAACCGTTTGGCAAGGCCGATCATGCCCTTGTTGCGGGGCATGGTCTGGCCTTCGAGGTAGCGGGTTCCGCGTCCCTTGCAGTAGCGGATCATCTTTTCGAACAGCACCGAGCCAAGGCCGGTTCCCTTCATGTCCGCGCTGATGATTATGGCGAATTCGGCCGACGAATTGTCGGGTTTGGTGGATGTGCGCACCACGCCGAGCGTCCTTGGCACCCCGTCGACATTCTGCGTGGCGATGAAGGCCATCTCGCGGTCGTAGTCGATCTGGGTGAATTTGGGCATGTCGCTCAGGACGAAGTTCTGGATCAGGCCGAAGAAGCGCAGCCGCAGGTCTTCCTCGGGCAATTTGTGGATGAAATCGAGGTGGGCCTGGGCGTCCTCGGGGCGAATGGGCCGCAGGAGGACCTGCTCGCCGTTTTTCAGGCGCACGCACTCTTCAAGCTCGCGCGGGTATGGACGGATGGCCAGCCTTTCCGGGCCCGAGACCTGCGTGGGCTGAATCCAGATCCGGGCGCCCAGCGCCAGCACTCCAAGGTCGTCGGCAAAGATCGGGTTCATTTCAAGAGTCACGATCTGGGGCAGGTCTATGACCATCTGACTGATCTGGATGAGGGCCAGGCAGATGTCGTCGATGTCCGCCGCAGCCTGCCGCCTTGAGCCCTGCAGAAGTTTATAGATGCGGGTGCGGGAGATGAGTTCCTTGGCCAGGCCCATGTTCAGCGGAGGCAGGGTCACGGAGTGGTCGTTGATGACCGGCGCGGAGACGCCGCCGTGGCCGAAGCGCAGCACCGGACCGAAGATCTTGTCCGTGAAGACGGAAATGAAAAGCTCGTGGGCGCCGGGCCTGCGGCCCATCTTCTGGACGGTGAAGCCCTCGATGTAGGCGTTAGGGACCTGGGCATGGACGCGCGCGGACATGTTGGCGGCCGCTTCGAAAACCAGATCGGGCGTGGTCAGGTCCAGGGCGATGCCGCCAATGTCGAAAGGCTGACTGATCTGAGGCGAACGGATCTTGAGCGCCACCGGAAAGCCGATCTCGGATGCCGCCTCCACGGCCTGCATGGCCGACTTGCAGATCTTGGTCTCGACCACGGGCACACCGTAGGCCGCCAGGACCTGACGCGATTCGTCCTCGGTGAGGTGGTTGCGGCCATCTTCGAGGGCGTCCTTGATGATCTTCAGGGCGTGTTCGGTATCCGGAAAAAAGTCCGCCGGCAGCGAATCCGGGGTCTGCATCAGGATTTTTTGCGTGCGCTTGTAGCGCAGCATGTGCAGGTAGGCCATGATGGCCTTGCCCGGACGGTCGAAAACCGGAATGGCCGCCTCCTCGAAGACGTCCTTGGTGTCGCGCACCGTCTCCTCGCCCAGCCAGTTGGCGAGCACGAGGCAACGGCTGGTCTTGGCGACCTGGGTCACGGCCTGGGCGATTTCAAGGCTGGAAGTGCCCTGAAACGGAACATGCAGAATGAGCACGCAGCCGACATCCGCCGCGCGGACCAGAACGCTCAGGACCCGGGCGTAGGTGTCGGGCGTGGCATTGTAGGGCAGGGTCACGGGGTTGTCGGAGCAGCGCTCATGGCCCAGGATCTCCTCCAGCTTGAGCTGGGTTTCCTCGGTGATGGAGGCGAGCTCTCCCCCGCCGTTGGTCAGGGTGTCGGCGGCCAGCAGTCCGATGCTCTGTCCGTTGGTCATGATGGCCAGGCCGTTGCCGCGCAGCGGCTTGTAGTTGGCCAGGGTGCGCGCGCCCTCGAACAGGGAGTCGATGTCGTCCACGCGGACCATGCCTGCCCGGCGGAAGGCGGCGTCGTAGATCTGATCCTGATCCATCTCCGTGAGTTCGCTGGCTGCGTCGCGCAGGTCGCAGGGCAGACGGCGCGGACGGATGACCAGAATGGGCTTGTTGCGGGCGCTGGCCCGGGTCGCGGACATGAAGCGGCGTGCGTCCTGGATGTTTTCAACATAGAGCAGGATGGCCTTGGTGGCCGGATCGGACCCAAGATAGTCGAGCACGCAGCTGAAATCCACGTCCAGCTGGCGGCCAAGCGAAATGCAGTGGGAAAAGCCGACGTTGTTGGTCTTGGCCCAGTCCAGAACCGATTCGAAGAGGCTGTCGGACTGGGTCACAAAGGCGATGCGTCCCTCCTTGGCCCCCACCCGGGACAGGCTCGCGTTGACTCCGCTCGCCGGGACGATCATGCCCAGGCTGCCCGGGCCGAGCACGCGGATGTCTTTCTCTCGCAGCACGGTGCGGATCTTTTCGTCCATTTGCGCTCGCTCTTTGGCTTCAAGCAAGGCATAACCAGGGTCCATGATCACGGCTACGTGGGTGCCGCTGTCGGCCAGTTCGACGAGACGATCCGGGATTTCGTGCGCGGGAGAGCAGATGATGGCCATGTCCGGCGTCAGCGGCAGGGAAGCCACGTCAACATATGAAAGGACGCCGAAAATGGCCTCCTGCGCTCCGGAAACAGGCAGCACTGGTCCGAGGAACTTGCCGGACATGAGGTTGCGCATGAGGATGGCGCTGACTGAATTCGGATCGCGGGACGCACCGATGATGGCCAGGGAATTGGGCTTGAACAACAGATCCAGGTGTTTGACGCTCATCGTCCGAAAAGCTCCGTTTACCGACATGAAGGTGGTGGCGTTTCCGTTAACCGCCAATATCAGCCATTTACCAGAAAAGGGGGGAAAACAAAATTCATTTCTTCTACACACTATTGCCAGATGAAGTCCTCGACAAGGACACCGCCTATTCAACAGTAAAGGAGGAATCACCATGACACCTGACAATATCCAGAGCCTGCAGCACGAACAGCGCCTCTTCACCCCACCCGCCGCCAAGCGCGCCCATATCCCCGACATGGCCACCTACGAGGAGCACTATCGCCGCGCCGACCAGGATCCCGAAGGCTACTGGGCCGACCGCGCCAAGGAACTTCTCAGCTGGAGCAAGCCCTGGGACAAGGTCATGGACTGCGATTTCAACATTCCGAAAATCAACTGGTTCGTGAACGGCAAGCTCAACGTCAGCTACAACTGTCTCGACCGGCACGTGGAGAACGGCCTGGGCGACAAGACCGCCATCATCTGGCAGGGCGAGCCCGAAGAGGACGTCCGGCACATTTCCTACCGCGAGCTTTTGGCCGATGTCGTCCGCTTCGCAAACATCCTCAAGAAACTCGGTGTCGGACGCGGCGACCGCGTGGCCCTCTACATGCCCATGGTTCCGGAGCTGGCCGTGGCCATGCTGGCCTGCACGCGCATCGGCGCCACCCATTCCATCGTCTTCGCGGGATTCTCGGCCGCAAGCCTCATGAACCGCATCCAGGACTGCGAGGCCAAGGTGCTGGTCACCGCCGACGCGGTGCTCCGCGCAGGAAAGAAGATTCCGCTCAAGGGCAATGTCGACGACGCCCTGACCGACTGCCCCACCGTGACCAGCTGCGTGGTCCTGAAGCGCGCCGGCATCGACATCAACATGGTCGAGGGCCGGGACCTCTGGTGGCACGACGTCGTGGCCGATCCGAACATCGCCCCGACCTGTCCGTGCGAACCCATGGACTCCGAAGACCTGCTCTTCATTCTCTACACCAGCGGCTCCACGGGCAAGCCCAAGGGCGTCATGCACACCACGGGCGGCTATCTGACCTACGCGGCCCACTCGACGCAGCTGGTCTTCAACCTGCATGACGACGACATTCATTTCTGCACGGCGGACATCGGCTGGATCACCGGGCATACCTACATCGTGTACGGCCCTCTTGCGCTGGGCGTGACCTCTGTCATGTTCGAAGGCGTGCCATCCTATCCCGATCCGTCGCGCTTCTGGCAACTGGTCGAAAAATTCAAGATCACTTCCTTCTACACGGCCCCCACGGCCATCCGGGCGCTCATGCGCGACGGATCCGAATGGACCAAAAAGAACGACCTCTCCTCGCTTCGTGTGCTGGGCAGCGTCGGCGAACCCATCAATCCCGAAGCCTGGATGTGGTACCATGAGAACATCGGCAAATCCAATTTGCCCGTGGTCGATACCTGGTGGCAGACGGAAACGGGCGGCATCCTCATTTCCGCCCTGCCCTTCGCCACGCCGCTCAAGCCAGGCTCCGCCACACGCCCCCTGCCCGGCGTACATGCCCGCATCGTTGACGCCGAAGGCAATCCGACCACTGCCAACGAAGGTGGGCATCTGATCATCGAACGCCCCTGGCCGGGCATGCTGCGCGGCGTGTTCGGAGATCCCGAGCGCTTCAAGCAGCAGTACTTCGACCGCTTTCCCGGCAAATACGAAGCCGGTGACGGCGCGCGCCAGGACGAGGACGGATACTTCTGGATCATGGGCCGCCTTGACGACGTCATCAACGTCTCCGGGCATCGTCTGGGCACGGCCGAGATCGAGTCCGCCCTAGTCTCCCATCCGGCCGTGGCCGAGGCCGCCGTGGTCGGCATGCCCCACGAGATCAAGGGACAGGCCATCTATGCCTACGTCACCCTGCGCGCCGACGCGGACGAATCCGACGAACTCATCAAAGCCCTGCGCAATCATGTGCGCAAGGAGATAGGGCCGCTGGCCTCTCCCGAAGTCATCCAGTTCACCGTGGGCCTGCCCAAGACCCGCAGCGGAAAGATCATGCGCCGCGTGCTGCGCAAGATCACCTCGGGCTCAACGGCCCTTGAGGACTTCGGTGACACCTCGACCCTTGCCGATCCTTCCGTCATCCAGGACCTGATCGCCGGACGCCACAACTAACCCCAGGCCCCGGTCGCACCTCCCTCGCGGGCGTGTCCTTTTGGGCACGCCCTTTTTCTTGACCTGAGCACGGAATGAGTAAATAAATACTCACACGATAAAGGAGGACCACCATGTCACGACCAGTCATGAAGCGCGAAACCATAGAAGACTCGGCCATCCGCCTCTTTGCCACCAAAGGGCTGGCCCGCACGACCATAAAGGATATCGCGGGCGAGGCCGGAGTCACCGAAGGCGCATTGTACCGCTATTACTCCGGCAAGGAAGAGATGGCCTGGAAGCTTTTCAACCGCGAGCTGGACCAGTTCACCCATCTTGTTTCCGAGGTCCTCTTCGACGACCGCATGCCTTTCGATCTGCGGCTGGGGCTCGCGATCCAGACCATTTACGACTATTACACATACAATGGCGACCAGTTCGCCTTCATCCTGCTGACCCAGCACGGCTTTCCCGAGGACAAGCTCCTGAGCCGCGAGACCGAGCCCATGGCCATGGCCGAACGCTTCGTCGGTCAGGCGGTGGGTGCGGGCGAGATTCCCCCCTGCGATGCCGACCTGCATGCGGGGCTGCTCATGGGCGCCATCCTGCAGCCTCTGGTTCTGCACCGCTACGGCAAGCTCGAACTTACCCCCGAAACACCCGCGCTGGTCACCACCTCCTGCCTGCGCATGCTGGGTCTGTGCTGAGCCATGGAAGCCGTCAAATCGAGCCATCGCCGTCTTCTGGGAATCCGTGGGTTCATGCCCTACCTCATGGTCGTTCTGATCAACGCCATGCTCGACCTCGGGCACAAGATCATCATCCAGAACACGGTCTTCAAATGCTATGACGGGTCCACGCAGATCGCGCTGACCGCCCTGGTCAACGCCTGCATCCTGCTGCCCTTCATCATGTTCTTCACTCCCGCCGGTTTTCTGTCCGACCGCTTCTCCAAGCACCGGGTCATGCGCTGGACCGCGGGCCTGGCCATACCGCTGACCGTGCTCATTTACGGCAGCTATCTGCTGGGCTGGTTCGAGGCGGCCTTTGTCCTGACCCTGATCCTGGCCGCGCAGTCGGCCTTCTATTCTCCTGCCAAGTACGGCTACATCAAGGAGATGGCGGGCAAGGACAACCTCGGCATGGCCAACGGCGTGGTCCAGGCCGTGACCATTGTCGCCATACTCCTCGGCGGGGTGCTCTTCTCCCTGCTTTTCGAGTCCCTCATCGGCGACGCGACGACCAAGGAAGGCATCCTGCAAGCCATCGCTCCAAGCGGCCTGCTGCTCATCGCCGGGGCCGTGGCGCAAACCCTGACGGCTCTGCGCATCCCGCAATACAAGCCGGGCGACGCCTCACTGCGCCTCGATTTCAGGACATATGCCAAAGGGACATATCTCAAGGAAAACTTGAAGAACATTCACGGCCATGAAACCATCTGGCTGTGCGTGCTCGGCCTGTCGCTCTTCTGGGCCGTCAATCAGGTCCTTTTTGCCGCCTTCGGCGCGCATCTCAAGGATTTCGCGGGCGTGACCTCCACCGTTGTCGCCCAGGGGCTGCTGGCCATCGGGGGCGTGGGCATCATCGCCGGTTCCATCACCGCCGGGCGGCTGTCGCGGACCTACATCGAGACCGGGATCATCCCGCTGGCCGCCCTGGGCATGACCCTCTGTCTGGCCATCATTCCCGGCATGAGCAACATTCCGGCCCTGGGCAGCCTGCTGGCCGTGTACGGCTTTTTCGGCGGCCTCTACGTGGTGCCGCTGAACGCGCTCATCCAGTTCAATGCCAAGGATTCGGACCTGGGCACCATTTTGGCCGGAAACAATTTTCTGCAGAACGTGTTCATGCTGTGCTTTCTGTGCGTGACCGTGCTGGCTTCCCTGACCGGACTTTCGAGCGTGCCCATCATCCTGGCCCTGGCCGCGATCATGGGGCTTGGATCTGTGCACACCCTGCGCAAGCTGCCCCAGGCCTTCATGCGTTTTTTGCTGCGAATCGTCTTTGCGCAGCGTTACCGGCTGGTCGTGAGCGGTCTGGAGAACATTCCGTCCCAGGGCGGGGTGCTGCTTCTTGGCAATCACACCAGCTGGATCGACTGGGCCGTGCTGCACCTGGCCGTGCCCCGGCCCGTGCGTTTCGTCATGTCGCGTCATTATTACAGCCGCTGGTATCTGCGCTGGTTTCTGGACCTCTACCGCGTCATCCCCATCTCATCCGCCGCCAGCAGCTCGGCCCTGCGCAAGATCACCGAGAATCTCAAGGCCGGGGAATGCGTGGTCCTGTTTCCCGAGGGCGCCATCAGCCGCAACGGCCAGCTCGGGGCCTTCAGGCGCGGCTACTGCATTCCGGCGGTCCAGAGCGAATGCGTCATCGTGCCCTTCTACCTGCGCGGCCTGTGGGGCAGCAGGTGGTCCGCCGTGAGCAGGCATTTCCGCCGCAACACCAACGGAGTCCTGGCGCGGGACGTCAACCTGTGCTTCGGCCCCGCCCTGCCGGCCTCGGCCACTCCCCAGGAGGTCAAGGACGCCGTGCATCGTCAGTCCATCCTGGCCTGGCAAGAGTTTGCCCGCACCCAGACCTCCATCCCGGAAAAATGGCTGCGCGCGGTCAAGCGCGCCCCGGCAAGGCTGGCCGTGGCCGACTCCAGCGGAGCCCAGGCCACGGGCGAAGAACTGTTTCTTTGCGCCCTGAAGCTTTCCAGCAAGCTCAAGACCCTGCCCGAAACGGCGGTGGGCATCCTGCTGCCGCCGGGTGTCAGGGGCGCGGCGGCGAACATGGCCGTGCTCATGGCCGGCAAGACGACCGTCAACCTTGATCCGGGATTGTCCGCCGAGGCCTTTGCGAGCTGCCTGCATCAGGCCGGGATCGAGACGGTGCTCAGCACCCGCGAGCACCTTGAAAGGTTGCGCGGCCGGGGATGCGCCGCTCTTCGAGACGACATGAGCTTCATGTTCGTGGATGACTGCCGGACATACCTGCGCGGCACGGCTCCGGCGCGCGCCCTGATCCGCCTTCTGCCGGTGGCGTTGCTGCGTTTCATCCTGCCCCTGCGCGTCAAGCCGGAGGCCACGGCCGCCATGATATTCGTGCAGAGAGAGGAGCGGATGCCGGTTGGCGTGCGCCTTGGACATTCCAGCATCATCACCAACGCCCGGCAGATAGCGTCCCTCTTTCCGCCCCGGGGCGACGACGTGCTGCTGACCGCCATGCCCCTGTACGACGCCCTTGGGCTGACCACGACCATGTTCCTGCCGCTGCTTGAATCCGTACCCATGGCCTGCGCCCATGACCCTTTTGAGGCCCGTAAGATGGGGCGCATGTGCGTCGATTTCGAGGCGACCATGCTCTGCGCCGATCCCGCGATGCTGGAAGCGTACGTAGTCAGTCCCGTCCTGCATCCGCTCATGTTCGCGTCGCTGCGCTCCGTCCTGTCGGGCGGATTGGCCCTTTCCGATCACTGCGTGCAGGCCTTCCGCCACAAGTTCGGGCTCATAGTCCATGACGGCTACGGCACCACCGAGACCACCCCGGTGGCCACCGTCAACGCCCCCGACGTGCTCAATCCCCTGGACCTGAGCGTGCAGCAGGGCCGCAAACCCGGCACCGTGGGCCTGCCCCTGCCCGGCTCCGCCCTGCGCATCGTGC
Source organism: Desulfomicrobium macestii (assembly GCF_014873765.1). Taxonomy (NCBI): domain Bacteria; kingdom Pseudomonadati; phylum Thermodesulfobacteriota; class Desulfovibrionia; order Desulfovibrionales; family Desulfomicrobiaceae; genus Desulfomicrobium; species Desulfomicrobium macestii. The sequence continues at coordinate 106,148 of NZ_JADBGG010000012.1, forward strand.
ATCCGCAAACCCTGACCGACCTGCCCCACGGCGAGAGCGGCCGCATCCTCATCGGCGGAACCCAGGTCATGCAGGGCTATCTGGGCCGGGATGACCTGACCGAAAAGGCCGTCATCGAAACGGACGGCATCCGCTGGTTCGTCACCACGGACCGGGGCAGGCTCGACGAGGACGGCTTTCTGGTTCTTGAAATCGGACAAGAGCGGTCTTGAATTTTGCGACGCATCGATTTAGGGCACGCACCTGCCGACACCGACAGCAAAAGCACAGGAGCACCATGATAACTGTCCGCCTTGAACCCGAAAATCGGGAACTGACCATCGACCGTGCCGCCACGGTCATGCAACTCTTGCACAAACTCGGGCGCAAGCCCGGACGGGCTCTCGTCATCCGCGACGGCGGCCTGCTCACTCCGGATCTGAACCTCAAGTACGGCGATCACGTCATTGTGCGCGACGTCGGATCAAAGGGGTAGCCTCATGAAATGCAAACGCTGCCAGATCCCCGCCGTGGTCGCCCTGCCCAGTCACCACACCGCTTTCTGCAAGGACTGCTTCCTTGTTTTCGCCCGTCGCCTGGTGGAACGGGCCATCAAGGAACACGCGATGTTCACCTTCGATGATCGCATCCTCGTCGCCATCTCCGGCGGCAAGGACTCCCTGGCCCTGTCCTGGCAATTGAAGGACCTCGGCTACATCATCGAAGGCCTGCACATCGATCTTGGCATCCCCGAATCCTCACCCATCGCGCGGGCTTATGCCGAGCGTTTCTGCACGGTAAGCGAGATCCCCCTGCACGTCATCGAGACTGCCAAATTGGGACTGGCCATGTGCGACGTCAAACGCCGGGTCAAGCGCCCCATCTGCTCCGTGTGCGGACAGACCAAGCGCTACCTGTTCAACAAGTTCGCCCAGGAGAACGGATTCACGGTGCTGGCCACGGGACACAATCTTGATGACGAGACCTCGCGGCTTTTCGCCAATGTCATGCGCTGGGATGTGGAATTTCTGAGCGACCAGGGGCCGGTCATGCATGCCGAGAAGGGTTTTGCCAAAAAGGTCAAGCCACTTTTCCGCCTGACCGAGTTCGAGACCGCAAACCTGTGTTTCCTGGCCGGGATCGACTACGGCTACGCCCCGTGCCCATACAGCTCCAAGGCCAGCTTCCCCATCTACAAAAATCTGCTGGCGGACCTCGAAGACATTCAGCCGGGCCGCAAGATCCGCTTTTATGACGGGTTCCTCAAGGACGGCCGGCAAGGCTTTGCCCCGCGCGGCGAGACAAGCGTGGACATCCAGCCCTGCACGACCTGCGGCTATCCGACGTCTGCCGGTGAATGCGGCTATTGTCGTCTGACCGCGCTTATGAACGACGAAGGATGATTGCGTCTGCGATGAGGATGGACTGACGGCGATGCCGATTCGGCATCGTGAACGATGGAGTTTCTGCGGACAGGCTGCCGCGGCCGCTACGGGATGTGCGCGCTTTAGCGCATCATCTGCAAACCGTGGTGTTGCGGCCGCATTTCTTGGCTGCGTACATGTTCTGATCAGCCCGGTCGACAAGGTCTGAAACGGTTTCCCCCGGGCAATAGCTGGTCACGCCAAGGCTGATCGAAACATGGACACCGGACCCTTTTCTGGGATAGAAGGCGTGTTCGAAGAAGCTGATCCGAATGCGCTCCGCCACGCGGGCGGCCTCTTCGCGATTGGTCTCCGGCAGGACGATGATGAATTCCTCGCCTCCGTAACGGTAGGCCGAGTCCGCATCGCGGATCAGTTTCTGGATGATCCGCCCCAGCTCCGAGAGTACGGCGTCGCCATTCAGATGGCCGTAAGTGTCGTTGTACTGCTTGAAATTGTCGATATCGAGGACGCACAATGACAGCGGGCTTTTGTAGCGCATGGCCCGTTCCACCTCGGCCTGAACCTGCCTGAAGAAATGGCGGGCATTATAGAGCCCGGTCAGTTCGTCGGTCAGGCTCAGTTCCTTGTAGCGCATCTCGCTGCGGCGCAGATCCTCCTCAATGCGTTTGCGGGCGATGATCTCCTGCCGCAATTCGGTGGTTCGGCGCTGTACCTCTTCTTCCAGATGCTCACGATAAAGCCTGTTCTCCCGTTTGAGGTGCACTTTTTCCAGGCTTTTGTTCACGGCATGGAGTACGAACTCCAGATTGAGGAAGGGTTTGACCAGAAAATCCCACGCTCCCCGGCGCAAGGCCTCGATGGCGTCGTCCGTGGAGCCGACCCCGGAAATGACGATGAGGCCCGTTTCGTCATCCCTGGATGAAATATGCTTGAGCACGTCCAGCCCGGACAGGTCCGGCAGCTTCAGATCAAGAAGCACAAGATCCGGAAGTTCAGAATTGTAGAGATCAAGGGCCTTGATGCCTGAGTCCGCCAGGATGACCTCGTGACCTTGTTCGCGCAGAAAATCTCCGAGCAGCTCAAGCAGGGTCGTCTCGTCGTCGACAAGCAGGATGCGGGCATTTTGTGGGCACATGTCCGGACCGGGGTTCTGGTGATCAAGAGTGAATTCACTGTAAACTTTCTTGACTGTAAGACACAAGCATCTTTTTCGGAGATGACGATGTTCCCGGCTGACGGCGTTTCTCGGGATTTCACGAAGATCCATCACGAAAAACACGCGGCTCCGGACATTGACATCGATAAAATCAATAACTACGTCCTTTCCCACATCAAAGGAGGATTCCATGTTCGAACTTACAAAGGCTGCCAAAGAGCAGCTCGATATGCACTTCGCTGGCAAAGAAGTGTCCCCAATCCGGGTCTACATGGCTGCCGGCTGAGGCGGGCCTCGCTTGGCGCTTGCTCTGGATGAGCAAAAAGACAACGACGTAGTACACGAAATTGACGGATACAAATTCCTGGTTGAAACCGCTCTGATGGAAGAATCGAAACCCATTTCCGTGGAATTTCATCCGCACATGGGCTTCAACATCAAGTCGGGGCTCAAGGCGTCTTCTTCGGGATGCTCTTCCTGCACATCCTGCGGTTAAGACTCTCGCTTTCGAAGACCTTAAGGGCTGTCCTTCACGGACGGCCCTTTTTTTTACCCGAGTTTCCGCTCTCCCCTCCCCTGCCCGGAGCGCTTTCAGGTTAATTTCAACTTTTTTCAATTTTCTTGAAAAAAGTCTTTGACAGCAGGCATGTGGCTCTATAAAGACTGTTTCTCGTTGGACGGGACTGGGCGGTTAGCTCAGCTGGGAGAGCGTCGGCCTTACAAGCCGAGGGTCATAGGTTCGATCCCTGTACCGCCCACCACGAAAACAAATGCGGGGTCGTAGTTAAGTCGGTTATAACGCCGGCCTGTCACGCCGGAGGCCGTGGGTTCGAGTCCCATCGGCCCCGCCATTAGAAAGTAAGGGATTTCAGTCGAAAGGCTGAAATCCCTTTTTTCTTTATGGGATTCGGCGGCCAAGACTCGACCATTCAATATGAAGCCATCCGGCAACGGGTGGCTTTTGTTTTATGTACGTACGTGCTGGCTGTGACCTTATAATTACCCATGCCAAAAGAAAAAATTGTCGTGTACGAAACTTTCCTTGTAGCGGTTTCGCAAAAAGAATTGGTGCTCGGTGTTCAGAAGCAGTCGCTAGAAAATTGATCCAACGGCAGACTTGCCCTCTCCGCACGTCTCACTTCGGCACAGCCGGAACTGGGCTTGGCGTTCAACCTGACGGGAACATTTCCGGGCCGCAAGTATGATCGACATGACGACCTGGGGCGCCAGGTCGATGCTCACAACTACTGACAAACCCTCCAATTTGCTCGCATGGGCATACTCGCCACCTTGTTGACGAGTTTTAAACTTATATTTCGAGTAGATGGATGCGAAAAAGCACGATTATTGAAAGATAAAATCCATTCTAAGGCTCAAAAAAGGCTACTTTTGAAAGAAAAAATTAAATATTTCAATATACTCTTGGTCTCAGAGACCCAGCCGAGACCGAACCGGGCTTGGCGTTCAACCTGACGGAAACATTTCCGGGACGTAAGGATGCATCGTCATGACGACTTGGGCGCCAGGTCGCTGCTCACAACTACTGACAAACCCTCCAATTTGCTCGCATGAGCATACTCGTCACCTTGTTGACAAGTTTTAAGCTTATATTTCGAGTAGATGGATACAAAAAAGCTCGATTATTGAAAGATACAATCCATTCTAAGGCTCAAAAAGGGCTACTTTTGGAAGAAAAAATAAATTATTTCAATATACTCTTGGTCTCAGAGACCCAGCCGCAGCCCCAGCCGTCTTTCTGCATAAATATGTATGACAAAAGAAGAACTTGCCGTTGATGCAACTTTTCTTGTAGCGGAGATGCAAAAAGAAATAGCGCGCTCAAAAAAGGTGAAAGACAATGCTGACTGCGCCATCAGCGTGAAGAAGGTGCGGCAATAACAAAAAAAGCCAAAACGGGGCTTGGTCCTTTTCCCCATCTAGGATTGTACTATTCAACAGTGAGTCAAATCATCTGTAAAATTGGATGATTCAAGATTCAAGATCTGACCCCAGATTTTTTTTACGAGTTGTCGTTATTATCAGAAAACTTGTTAATTACTTGTTAAGTGCAGGATAAAACAAATGCAATTATCCGACATATTCGCAATTGCTGGTGCCATTTTGACCTCAATCGGTGGGGCAACAGCTATTGTTTTTGGGTTTTCAACCTGGTTAGGAAAAGTCTGGGCTAACAGGCTGATGGAAAATGAAAAAAATGAACATTCACGTGCATTAGAAGCTCTCAAGAATAGCTTTCACCAAGAAACTGAAAGTTACAAAATAAAACTAAAAAAATCAGAACTGATATTTGAAAAACAATTTGAGGCTGCTTCGGAGTTAGTAGCGTTACAACGTAGCTTTATCCCACAAATAAATTTTGCCCACATGGATTGGGAAGATGTTGTGGATCATTATGCGTTTTCATCTCAAAAAATCGAAGAAGAGTTAGAAAAATATCTTTCACTCCACGGTGCTATTTTGGGAGAAGAAGTTGAGGAAAAAATCAGTGAATGCATTGGCGTCGCTGGTTGGAACAAATTCGAAATTAAAGAGTATGAAGTATCGACAAAAGGCAAAGAGGAAGGAGAGAAAATATACCACTTGTTGAATGAAGCCAAGAAGTTAATGATAGAAAAAGTAATATCGCAGACAAGCACTTAACAAATTAATTCAGCGGATGGCGTTATCGTTGGCGGCTCTGACGCGGAAAGCACATTGAAGCCACCACCGCTGATTATGGCCGTTATGATACATAATCATCAATAGTTGAGGGAAAAATGAACCCAATATATTTAGATTTGCATATCCACACTTCTGATGATCCCGACTCGCCAAATATAAATTACAACCTTATGGCCCTAAAATCGGGTGTTGAAAGTCTTGCGTGTGGAGGAGACTATTTAATTTCAATTACTGATCATAATTTCATAAATGAAACGGTATATTTAAATGCTACCGTTTTATTTTCAAACTTGATTCTTGGTGCTGAACTCCATATTCGTAACTATCCTGATGCCCAGCCATATCATTGCCATATTCTCTTTAACATTCAGTCAATAAATACAGATGAAATTAGGAAGATCAATACGATATTAGATAAGCTATACCCTAAAAAAAGAGTAACAAATGCTGATAGTATTCCAAGGCTTCAAGATATAATGGATAGCTTTGACGATTATGACTCCTTACTTTTACCACATGGAGGTCAAAATCATTCAACCTTTAATGAGTCCATACCCAAAGGCGTAAAATTCGACAAAACTCTTGAGCGAAGTATATATTATAATCATTTTGATGGGTTTACAGCAAGGAGCGATAAAAGCTTAGAAAGAACATATGAATATTTCGAAAGACTAGGAATCAAAGAGATCGTTCATCTGGTTACAGCAACAGACAATTATCAACCTGAGAACTATCCACATGGTAAAGCAGGGGAGGCAGCTTCTGAGTTTATTCCTACATGGATGCTAGCGCGACCGACATTTGATGGCTTAAGATTGTCATTATCGGAGTCATCTAGATTAAAATATGGGAAAAAACCCGATTTATGGGCTGAATATATTCGAAGTGCGTATTTAAAAAACGAGAATATAGATATTGATGTTCAGTTTACTCCTGGTCTTAACGTTGTGATAGGAGGTTCATCAAGTGGTAAATCTCTTTTAGTTGACTCAATTGCGAGATCAACATCTCAAGACTTCTCTAGTAGTGTATATACTAATGCTGGGTACCAGGTCGAAAATATATATCTCGATAATCCAACCGGGCAGCATCCGCATTATCTCGACCAGAATTACATCAGTAAAATTTGTGACCCCAAAGATAAAACTAATGATATTCAAGATATCTCTATACTGAAAAACGTATTTCCTTCTGATTCAGATGAAAGGGAAAAAATCACTAGCGCACAATCAAAATTGGCAAAGCATTTGTCAAAAATGATAAATTCAGTAAAAATAATTTCTTGTATATATGAAGAGGTTAAACGAATACCAGTAATTAGTAGTTTGATAGTATCTGGTGTTATTAGTGCGAACCCAATTAAGCCTATCGAGCCATCTCCTGGTGCTTTTGACTCAATAAGCTATTCTGATTCATTATATAATGAGCATATAGATGTTATGAACTATATAGATACATTTATTAATTCACATCCAATGTTGAATAGTGAATCTGCCTCAATAGAACTGATTGCGTATTCCGGTCCAAACTGACCACGGATTCCGGCGGAAACTGACCACCGATTCCATGGGAAACTGACCACGGATTCCACGGCAAACTGACCACCGATTCCGGAACAAACTGACCAGTCCCAACGGCGTCAGACTCGGTGGAAAATTCGCAGCGGATGCGGCGCTGGATAAATCGGGCATACTCCTTTTCAGGAGGTGCCCATGCCCAATTCGAGGTTATCCATGCGCAAGATCAAAGACGTTTTACGACTGCATTTCGACCGGGACTTGTCCGCACGCCAGATCGGCCTCAGTCTCAAGATCTCACACAACACCGCCTCCGAGTACCTACGCAGGGCTCAGGCTGCCAACCTCAGTTGGCCGTTGCCGCCAAGCCTGTCCGACTCAGAGCTTGAAAACCTGCTCTTTCCATCCCTGCCGCCAAGTTCCGTGAAGCGACCGGAACCGAACTGGGCCGACGTCCACATAGAGCGCAAGCGTCGTTCCGTGACCCTGCTTCTGCTCTGGGAGGAGTACAAGGCGCAGCATCCTGACGGCCTGCAATACAGTTGCTTCTGCGCTCGCTATCGAGCCTTCGTGGGCAAACTCAAGCCATCCATGCGCCAGGTCCACGTGGCCGGAGAGAAAGCCTTCATCGACTACGCGGGCCAGACCATCCCCATTCAAGACCCATTCAGCGGCGAGGTTCGTGAGGCCCAAATTTTTGTGGCCGTGCTCGGCGC